>CAZYFB010000045.1:0-10180 GCA_964646655.1 uncultured bacterium | reverse complement strand
TTGGGAATCCAAATGATTTTATTGTTATGTTTAATTAATGGATATTTTTTTTTGTGAAATAATGAAAGTTTATTATTAATAAATATATCACTTACTTTTATAGACTTTTTGTTTTTAATGCTGCATTTGTCACCATACGACCAATTTTCAACTGTTAACTTAGAAAGTAAATTATATGGAAGACATATACCTTGTTTTTTATCAAAAGAAATAAATTTATCATCTTTATATGCAGTTATACATCCTATTTCATAGAAGTAGTTACCCATATAATTAATTTTGGTATTTTTGAATATTGAATTATTATTATAAATATATATTTTGCTTCTAGTTTTTGATAGTTCAATACCTTTATCTATACTAAAATATTTTCCATTATTTTTACTATTAATAAAATCTGTAATAGAAATCCATTTTTTAATACTTAAGTCTTCTTTATAATCGAAAATTTCATGTAAAACTTTTTTTAAAAATAAATGTATAAAATCAAAATTTCCTTTCATTAGTTTAGATATATCTAAAATACATAACACCTTATATTGAGCTGTATCGATTATGTTTATATACTCATCTTTTATATCTAAACTTATTTTTTTCATTTTATTTTGATTGTTATTAGAAATATCTAAGTAATGATTTCTAAAAGTATTATCATCTATATAATTTTTTATTTCTTTTCTAACTTTATTTCTTTTAAAACGTATATCCTTGTTCGTTGGGTCTTCAACATAATCGATTTTATATTTTTTTGAATATTCTAAAATATCAATTTTTGTAATTTCTAACATAGGTCTTATCAATTGAATTTTATTATGTTCATCATTAAATAAACTTAAATTTGGTCTTATACCAATCTTAGATACCCAAGAAGAGTTATTTTTTTCAGCCATATAAACTGTTTCAATTTGATCATCTTCATGATGAGCTGTTATAATTGTATTAATATTTAATTCTTTACTTATCTTAATTGCCTCTTTATATCTAAAATGCCTTGCTTTGGACTCTATATTATTATTTAAATAATCTGATTTACATTTTAATACAAAAATTTTGAGATTATTTGATTTGGCAATACCCATACATATTTCTTCCATTAAATTGGAATTATTATGCATTTGATAGTTTACATGAAAAAGAATTAACTCAATATTATATCTAAGCTTTATTTGAATTAAAAGGTGCAATAATACCAAGCTATCAGAACCGCCAGATATTAATACAAGAAATTTTTGATTATCTAATTTTTTATTACCAGTTAAATTGCATATCTGCTGATAAACAAAATCCTTAATTTTTATACCTCATCAAAGAAAAGTGGTTTTAAACACTGAATTTTATCTTCGTATGAATTAGGATATAAAAACCACTCAGTAATAGCTAATGAGCTTAGGAGAGAATTTCCATCCTGAGGAGTGAAGCAATATCCCATTATCTCATTACCATTTCTCACTGAAAGAGATGATTTAGCAACAACTGCTTGATTTAAGATTCTACCATAATGACCATAATCTCTTCCAAATGAAAATACTTCATTAGAATTTATTTTATCTGTTATTGCAATTCTATCATTAGATTCTAATCTTTTAATTACTTCTTCTAAAGTAATTTTATTTTTGACTGTTAGATGAAAATATAATATGTGCATATATTGAGTATTTATTTTCATAGCAGATGAAAATAAATTCAAGTTTAAACCTAAAGTTTCAAATAATTTAGCTGCATCTCTTGCATGATGAGTCCCATAAACAGGATCATTATGTCCACCTACTTGTGGGGATGGAATAAAATTCTTTGCTTGACTTACATCATTAGCTCTTCTAATTAAGTTAAATCTACCATTTTTAAGATTATCAGAACCATCAGCTAAAGCAATCGTATCTGTTATAACGGATAAATTATGGGTATTACAAGATACAACATGGATAAATTGATCTTCACCATGAATTAGAGTATTATCATTAATTCCACGAGCATACATCTTTCCAAAACCAAACTCTGATCCTTGAGCAACAAATCCTAATGTATTATGTGCATATTTTTCATAGTATTCATTTTTATTTTGATGACCATAACCTGTTGGAGTACAATCTATAACAACTGAAGCTCTATCAATAGCATCTTCAGTATTAAATTCAGGCTTTAAATCTAACTCATTAAATCCATTAAATTTTTCTTGATGTGTTGTTAATCTAGCACCTCTATTGAGTAAATTTTTTACTTTTGCACAATCAGATTTAAGGGGTGAATTTTTATGAAAAGTTACTTCATCAATTCCTAAATCTTCTTTAAAGTCACATAATAAACCAATTAATGGTTCACCAATTGTACCTGTCCCAACAACGTGAACTATTTTGCGTGCCATCTTACTTATCCCCCTTTTAGTAAAAATTTTATAATTTTAATAGACCGACCAGTCGGTTTAATATATTAAATTAAAAATAATTATACAATCAGTAAATTAAATAAAAATTACATGTCAACATTATTAATTAAAAATAAATTCAAAGCATCAAACCCAGACTCATTATATATTTTAATCTGCTCATCACACTCAGTGCCATTTTTAAGTAAATTTTTAACTTTGATTATTATATCTTCATCACCAAATAATTTTAATGATTCATAACAATATTCACACATTATGAGAATATATTCTTCAATAGAAATAATTTTATCTGAAGCTTCATCATAAACTAATGCGTCAAAATTAAATCTTGAAGCTTTCCATAAACTATCATTAAGGTAATCTAAAGATAAATCCTCAATCAAATTACCTTCTAAATAATCAATATAACTAGTATATGTTAGTGCTCGTGCTAGAGATGATAATATTCTAACATTTTCAAGTGATCTTTGCGCATCACATACTCTAAATTCTAAAGTCTTATAGTCTAGATGAGGTCTAATTTTCCACCAAATATGCCTATTCTTTGAAATTGCATTAGTACTTATTAGGTTATTGTTTAAATCTTCATAATCAGATAATTGATCGATTTTATTTGGTATATTTGTTCGAGGAAATGCACCAAACTGCATTGTTCTTGATGATCTCATTCCTGTTTTATGACCATCAAAAAATGGTGAATTACAAGATAATGCTAATAAGGGGGCAATCCATCTTCTTAGGCCATTCATAACATTTACAGATTTTTCAAAATCTGGAATAGTTATATGCATATGAGTTGAAAATGTCATATTTCTTTTTGCATAATATCCAAGCTGATTACTAACCCAATCATAAGATTCATTTTTTATAAATTGTTGATCTGATGGCTTAGCTGTTGGATGTGTTCCACTTATTCCTAAACAAAAATCATTATCCCTGCCAAGATTTTGCAATTCAAGCCTGAGCATAGATAATTCTTTAATTGCATTGCGAATTTCGTAATGAACAGAAGTATTTGATTCAATTTCTGCCTCAATAAGCTCGAAGGAAAATCTTTCTGGAAAAGTATCTTTAAAGTGATTCATAATAAATGAAGCCTTATCAACTAATTTACCACTTTTGGGATCGCAAATCATATATTCTTCTTCAATACCAATAGTGAATTTTTTGTAAAAATCATTCATTAAAAAAATGCCTTCTCTTGCCATTCACCAAATACTTCCTTCATTGAATCAACAATCTCACCTAAAGTTGCATAAGATTCAACGGCATCAATTATTACAGGCATTAGGTTTTGTTTTGATTTACAACATTCTTGAATCTTTAATAAGCTTTCAGTTACTTTATTATCATTTCTTTCAGATTTAATTCTAGATAGCCTATTATTCTGTTCATCTTCAACTTCTTTTCTTATTTCCAATATAGGTATTTCTATTTCTTCATTTTCCTTAACAAATTCAGTCATACCTACAATTATTCTTTCTTTACTATCAATTTTAACTTGATATTCTGAAGACGCGTCAGATATTTCTTTTTGTAAATAACCACTTTCTATACATTCTATAACACCACCGTTTTTTTCAATTTTATCAAAATAGTTTAGCGCATCTTTTTCAATTGAATCAGTAAGCTCTTCAACGTACCATGAACCACCTAAGGGATCTATAACATTAGTTACGCCTGTCTCATAAGCAATCAATTGTTGAGTTCTTAAAGCTATTTCTGCAGCTTTTTCAGAAGGTAAAGCCAAAGTTTCATCCATTGAATTAGTATGCAGTGATTGTGTTCCACCCATTACTGCAGCAAGGGCTTGAAATGATGTTCTAGCAATATTTATTTCTGGTTGTTGAGCAGTTAAAGAAAAACCTGCAGTTTGAGTATGAAATCTTAACATTAATGATTTCTCATTTTTAGCTCCATATTTCTCTTTCATCCTCTTAGACCATATGCGTCTTGCAGCTCTGTACTTAGCTACTTCTTCAAAGAAATCTAAATGAGAATTAAAAAAGAATGATAATCTTGGAGCAAACTCATCAACATTAAGACCTGCATCCATTGCATGCTCAACATAAGTAAATCCATTTGCTAATGTAAATGCAAGCTCTTGAGCGGCTGTCGAACCAGCCTCTCTAATATGATATCCAGAAATTGAAATTGTATTATATTTTGGCATTTTAGTATTACAAAATGACATCATATCAGTTATAACTCTAACAGATTCTTTTGGAGGAAAAATCCATTCTTTTTGTGCAATATATTCTTTTAAAATATCATTTTGAAGAGTACCTCTAAGCTGACTAATATCTACACCTTGCTTTTTAGCAACAGCAACATAAAATGCAAAAACAATAATAGCAGGACCATTAATTGTCATAGAAACACTAACCTTTGATAAATCTATACCATCAAATAATATTTCCATATCTTCTAAATTAGATATTGACACCCCACAATGACCTACCTCACCAATAGAAAATTCATGATCAGGATCATACCCCATTAATGTTGGCATATCAAATGCAACAGATAGGCCTGTTTGACCATTTTTTAATAAAAATTTAAATCTCTCATTTGTTTCTTTGGGGCTCCCAAAACCTGCAAATTGTCTCATTGTCCATAGTTTTCCTCTATACAGATTTGGATGAATACCTCTTGTATAGGGAAATTGACCAGGAAATCCTAAATTTTCTATATATTTATCATTAATTTCAGATGGGTAATAAAGTAGTTTATTTTCTTTTCCAGAAACAGTCTCAAAATTATAATTACGTACCTTACTATCTTTAACCTTATCTGTCCATTTATTTAATTTATCTTTATGTTTTTTATTCAACTAATTGCCTCCTGAATTCATATTTAGGCTTTGTTCAATTAAATTTATTAAAGAATTATTATTTAATCCTACCAAATCAAGCAACTCTTGTCTAGTCCCATGTTCAATATATTCATCTTTAATACCCATGGTGTATACTTTAATGTCAATATTTTTAGCATAATCTACTATTGATGATCCAAAACCACCTGTTAAAATACCTTCTTCAATTGTAATTATACTTTGATGTGAATCAATGATATTATCAAGCATTTTTTTATCAAAAGGCTTTATAAATCTACAATTTATCACTGTGGGCTTAAAACCAAACTTTTTCTCTATCTCATCTATTGTGTTAATTGCTAAATCAACCATGCTTCCAGTAGCTAAAATAGCAATGTTTTTACCATTATTTAATTTTTCCCACGACCCTATTTCTAATACTTTAGAAATATTTGTTTGATGATAGTTGATTGAATTTGATTTAGGGTATCTTATACAAAATGGTTTATTTGTTTCTAATGCAGTCAAAATTAAATTATCAAGCTCATTGCCATCTTTTGGTGCAGAAATTATAATGCCAGGTAAAGCATTCATTAAAGAAATATCAAAAACACCATGGTGAGTTGGGCCGTCAGGACCAACAAGGCCAGCTCTATCTAAACAAAAAATTACGGGTAATTTTTGTAGTAAAACATCATGAAATACTTGATCATATGCTCTTTGAAAAAATGTGGAATAAAGAACAACTAATGGTTTTTTTCCAGCTGCAGCTAAACCAGCTGCATAAGTAACTGCATGTTCTTCGGCAATACCAACATCTATATATTTATCTGGATTATTTGAGGAAAAAATATTTAAACCTGTACCTAACTCCATAGCGGCTGTAACGCAAATTAAATCTTTATAATCCTTTGAATATTTTTTAAGAGATTGACCAAAAACTTTAGAATAATCTGCAGGTAAATTTTCATTTTTAATATTTTTATTTCCTGATAAACTGTAATATTTAATTGACTCTGTATCAGACACAGAAATTCTTTTACCTTTTTGGGTGTAAACATGCAACAAAACTGGAGTATTCATTTCTTTTACAGATTCAAATGCTCTTATCAAATCTTTTAAATTATGACCATCAATTGGACCTATATATCTAAGTCCTAAATCTTCAAATAAACTTCCTGGAGTTAATGAACCTTTAATAGCTTTTTCTGTTTTTTTAAGAAAAAATCTTACAAATCTTGAAATAAATGGGAGGTTTCCTGATAATTGCCATATTTTTCTTCTAATCTTATTATAAGTTTTATTTGTAGTTATTAAAGTAAGATATTTTGAAAGTGCTCCAACACTTTTAGAAATTGATAAACTATTATCATTTAAAACCACTGTCATTTGTGTTCTATGATAACCCAAATTATTTATTCCCTCATATGCCATTCCACCAGTCATAGCTCCATCACCAATTATAGCAACAACTTGATTTTTTGTTTTATTTTTATCCCTTGCATGCGCAAACCCCAATGCAGCAGAAATCGAAGTGCTTGAGTGCCCTGCACCAAATGAATCATACTTACTTTCCTCAATCTTTAAAAAACCACTCAAACCATCTTTTTGACGAATTGTACTAAATTGATTTTTTCTTTCTGTAAGAATTTTATGTGGGTAGGCTTGATGGCCTACATCCCATAGTAACTTATCATCAGGTGTATCATAAACATAATGTAAAGCTACTGTTAACTCTATGACGCCAAGTGGAGAGGAATAATGCCCTCCATGTTCTTTAATTGTATTTTTAATTAGCAATTCAATTTCATCACACAATATCTCTAGATCATTAATGTTTAATGATTTCATATCTGAAGGGTTATTTATGTTATTTAAAATTGACATTAAGAAACCTTAACCAAATTAGTAAAATATTCATAAATATCATTGTTTAGAGAAAATTCTGGATGAAATGAACATGCAATATGCCGACCATCTGTTAACATTACAGGATTACCATCAAATTTAGCTATGCATTGATTTTTATCTGAAAACGTTTTTATTTTAGGAGCCCTTATAAATGATACATTAATATCATTATTTGAAGGTAAAAACTTTATTTTTGATTTAAATGAATTTACCTGTCTACCAAAACCATTTCTTTCAACTTTAAAATTCATTATAGAAAGTGTTTTTAGGTTATTATACCCTTTTGTTGAAGATAACATTATCATACCAGCACAAATACCCATTATGTTGATTTCATCTTTTAAATCTATTATAGCCTGTCTTAGATTATTAAAATCTATCATTTTAGACATAACGGTAGATTCACCTCCTGGTATAATTAATGCATCACACTTTGATAATTCTGATTTAGTTTTTACATAAACAGGTGTTTTTCCAAAATCAAGAATTTTATTATAATGGTTTTCAAAATTTCCCTGAAGAGCCAAAACTCCAATTTTCAATTACCAACCTCTTTCTTGAAATCTTTGTTCAGCTGGAATTTCAGAAATATCCAAACCCTTCATAGCCGCTTTCAACCCTTCAGATACTTCCGCTAAAATATTTGCATCTTGAAAATTCGTAACAGCTTTAACTACAGCTTTTGCTCTTTCTGGAGGATTTTCTGACATAAAAATTCCAGAACCAACAAATACAGCATCTGCACCTAAATGCATCATTAATGCAGCATCTGCAGGAGTAGCTATACCTCCAGCACTAAAATTAGGAACTGGTAACTTTTTAATATCTTTAACCTGTTTTAGCAAATCAATTGGAACTCTCATATTATTTGCTGTTTTATCAGAAACTTCTAATGTTTTAATTTCGGATAATATTGTTCTCATATGCCTAACTGCTTCTACTATATTTCCTGACCCAGCTTCACCTTTAGTTCTAATCATTGCAGCACCTTCATGGATTCTTCTTAATGCTTCACCTAAATTTCTAGCACCGCAAACAAAAGGAACCTTATAAGGGTTTTTATCAATATGAAATTCCTCATCTGCAGGCGTCAAAACCTCACTTTCATCAATAAAATCAACTTCTAATGCTTCTAAAATATTTGCCTCAGCAAAATGACCTATTCTACATTTTGCCATTACTGGAATGGAAACTGAATCTTGTATCTCCTTAATTAATAAGGGATCAGACATACGTGCAATCCCCCCATCTTTTCTAATATCAGAAGGAATTCTTTCTAGTGCCATAACTGCACATGCGCCGGCATCTTCTGCAATTTTTGCCTGCTCATAATTAGTTACATCCATAATCACACCACCCTTTAACATTTCAGCTAATCCTACTTTTACACTATAATCACTCATCGCATATTTCCCTTTCGTATCTCTTGATTTCCTCTTTAACTTCTTCAATTAAGTAATCTGGTGTAGATGCGCCTGCACTAATACCAACAGTCTCTACACCTTTAAACCATTCTTTTTTTAAATCTTCTTTACCTGTGACCTGATAAGATTTGTTATTTCTCTGTACCGCAAGTTCAGTTAATCTTTTAGAATTTGCACTAGTAAAAGAACCAATAACTATCATTATATCACAATCTATTGATAGTTCCTTAATTCTTTCATGATTTCTTTTAGTAGGAAAGCAAATTGTATTCACAAACCTTAAATCATATACTTTTTGTAATAATATTTTAGTAATTTCTTGTAAATTTTCTATCATTTGTGTTGATTGTGATACAACGCCGGCTCTTTTGTATCTTCTTAATTCACTAGCTTCTTCTGGACTTGAAATAACAATAGGCTCTCTTTTAGTTACTTGGTCAGCAATTGCTACAACTTCATCATGACCATGATCACCAATAATTATAATTTGCCTATTTTCAGATTCTAATTTTTTTACTTCATGATGAATTTCGTGCACTAATGGGCAGGTTGCATCTATTACATTTAAGTTTTTTTCTTTTGCTTCAGCCCAAATATCAGTTTTAGTCCCATGAGCCCTAAATAATACTGGACTATCTTTTGGTATTTCATTCAAATTTTGAACAACTTTTGCACCTGCTTTTTCTAAATCAGCTACAACTCTTTCATTATGAACAATATCACCTAACATATATACGTTACCATATTTTTCAGCAGTTTCGTATGCCATATTTACGGCATCCCTAACTCCAAAACAATATCCAGCACTTTTTGCAACAATTATATTCATTTTATTTTTGGTAAGGTAATACCAGTTTGTTTTTGATATTTACCTTTTTTGTCCTTATAAGATGTTTCACATTCTTCATCAGATTCAAAAAATAGAACCTGACATAAACCTTCATTTGAATAAATTTTAGCAGGCAAAGGGGTTGTATTTGATATTTCTAAGGTAACATGCCCTTCCCACTCAGGCTCGAAAGGTGTTACATTCACTATAATACCACATCTCGCATAAGTTGACTTTCCTAAACAAACAGTTAAAACATTTCTGGGTATTTTAAAATATTCTACACTCCTTGCAAGAGCAAAACTATTAGCAGGAACTATACAAACATCACCTTTAAAATTAACAAACGAATTCTCATCAAATTTTTTTGGATCAATAATGCTATTATTAATATTAGTAAAAATTTTATATTCATCAGTTACTCTTATATCGTAACCATATGAGGATAATCCATAAGAAATTTTACTTTTACTTACTTGTTTATCTTCAAATGGTGATATCATTTGATTGGTCAAAGACATTTTTCTAATCCATTTATCACTTTTAATAGCCATATTATCCCATTTTTACCTTTAATAAATTAATTATTTTTTTCTCTAATTCAAGTATATTAGAATTTGATATTTTACAACCTGCAGCAAACTTGTGGCCACCTCCACCAAATTTTGAAGCAACATCATTTACTGAATGTTTTCCTTTTGACCTAAAATTAACCCTAAAACTACCATCTTCTTGCTCTGTAATTAAACAAGAAATTTCTATACCATCAATAGCTCTTAAAAATTCAGTGAAACCATCAACATCGCTAACTTTAG
>CAZYFB010000044.1:0-10377 GCA_964646655.1 uncultured bacterium | reverse complement strand
AAATCTTTTTTATCGTCACTCCAGAGTTCAGTCATTTATTTTCAAGTATCAATTCTAATCTAGATGATTATTTTCAAGATAAAAATACTCATTTTTTAATTTTTCCCTCAATTGACGACATGAAACAAAATGAATTTGATATTTCTTTAACTGATTCTTTAAAAATTAATATAAATAGAATAAAAAACAATGATACCAATTATGATACATTATTCTTTAATAAAGAAGAATTTAAATACTTGAATAATTTCAAGAAGGATAAAATTAAATTGAGGAATTATTTCATTCATGATTATACTAAAAATACAAATTTTAGCACTAAATTAAATAATTCTCTATGGTCAACATTTAATGAGGAAAATTTACAAATAGATCTTTTTGGTTTCATGATAAATAATGGTAATAATTTCTTTGACAATGAATCTCTAATATCTGTACCATTTATGTATAATGTTATGATGAATCAAAAATTAAATTTTGATAAAAATAATTTGAAAGTAAATATGCAAACAAAAATATCTAACGATGTGAATAAATATAAATTTACAGATATATTTAATGATTCAATAATTTTTGCAAGCAACAAAACTCCTTTATTTAATACAACTAATACAAAATTATTATTTATGAACGATTCAATTGTAGACCTGTATTCATTTAATCCACCCAATATGGGTTCAAATGAATTTTATGAAAAAACATTTATAACTGAAAATATCTCTCTAAATATTATAAATATTTCAGATTTTATAAATGATAGTAAAAATATACTTTCATCATTATCAATAAATGAGATTACTAAATATTTAATCTTATTTTTATTTTTTTTAATATTTTCTGAGATGATTTTATCTAATGTCAAAACAAGCTTACGAAAAAACTAATATTAAAATTGAAAAAGCACTATTAGTTGGTGTCTTTACTAATATTTCAATTTTAGAACAAAATAATCAAATGGATGAGCTAGAAGGTTTAGTTACTACTCTTGGTGTTAAAGTTGTAGATAAAGTTATACAGCATAGAAAAAAAATAGATGTAAAATATTTTATTGGATCAGGAAAACTCAAAATCATTTATGAATTTGCATTAGATGCTAAATGTAAATATGTAGTTATCAATAATGATATTTCTCCAAGTCAAATTAAAAACATACAAAAATATTTCAAGAAAGATTTAATTGTAATGGATAGAACTGGAGTAATATTAGATATTTTTAATAAGCACGCGCAAACCAAAGAAGCAAAAACACAAATTAAATTAGCTCAATTAGAATATTTTCTTCCAAGACTTACTCGCCAATGGACACACTTAGAAAGACAAATGGGAGGAGTTGGAACTAGAGGAGGTCCAGGAGAGACACAAATAGAAATTGATAGAAGGTTGATTAGAAATCAAATTATAAAATTAAAAAAAGATTTAAGTAAAATTTCAAAAAGTAGGACAACTCAAAATAAAAATAGAAAGGAAGTCTTTAAAGTATCACTAGTTGGATATACTAATGCAGGAAAATCTAGTTTGATGAATAGTATTGCTTCATCAAAAAACTATGTTAAAGATGAATTATTTGCAACTCTAGACACCAGCACTAAGAAAATTGATATAAATAAGAAAATTTCTTTTTTATTAAGTGACACTGTTGGTTTTATAAGGAACTTACCAGATAACCTAGTAGCTTCATTTAGATCAACTCTTAGCGAAATAATAGATAGTAATTTAATTATAAAAGTTGTAGATATATCATCTAAGGAGCTGGAAATTCATATAGACACCATAAATTCAGTTTTAAATCATTTAGATATTAGTGATAAAGATTTTTTAATTGTTTTTAATAAAATTGATAATTTAATTGATACAAATATAATTGAGCGTTTAAAAATTATTTATCCAAATTCAATTTTTGTTTCCGCAAGAAGTAATATTAATATTCAAAAAATACTCAATGATATTAAAATAAAAATTACAAGGGAAAATATTCAAACAGAAATATCTGTATCATATAATGAAGGAAAATTAATTAATTATATTTATAGCAAATGTCATGTATTAAATGAAATTAATGAAGATGATCACATAAAATTTTTAATTGATGGTAAAAAGGATGTTATTGATAAAATATTAAGTGAAATAAAAAAGTGAGTATGCATTATCAGATTACCTTTGATTTATAAGGTACGGATCTTCTCTAAGAATCGCAAGTTTCCTTAATCCTATAGGAAAGGCCTACTTTTGAAAAATAGAAGTAAAATCCTATTATTTAAGTTGAAAGTTCTGATAAATTAAACATACTCACTTAGTGTAAATTAGTCAAATTAAACTTCTTTTAATAATAAAATAGAATTTTAAATTAAATTTTAAACATGTTATTGTTTACTATCTTATCAGTTTATAAATTAACACGCTTTTTTATAATATGATTTAATTGCCCTTGTAGTTCAAATGGATAGAACAATTGCCTCCTAAGCAATAGGTCCCCGTTCAATTCGGGGTGAGGGTACATAATAGGAGATTTATGAAAAAAGATGAATTAAAAAAAGACCCTATAGCTGAAAAACTTTTATCAGTTGTAGAATATTTTAAAAATAATAGCACAAAAATTATTATTGCAATAGTTTTTGTAGCTTTAATTATAAGTGGTTTGGGTTATTATCAAAATTCACAGAATGAATTAGTTTACAAATCTAAGTTAGCTGTAGATGAAGTGATGTTACAGTTAGTTAATGAGGGTTTAAATAATCCAGATTATTTTAATGATAAACTAAATACACAGATTGATTCGATTTATAAAAACTACCCCAATTCCAAATATATTAATTATTTATCTTTTATCATTCATTCTGAAACTTCTGACTCTTTAAAAAGTAATGTTATTGATAAAATTAACATAGCTAAAGATAAAATTGAAAATAATTGGTTTAAAAGTCAAGCACATTATGTTTCTGGAGATTATTATGCTGATATAAGTGAAAATGATGAAGCAATAAAAAGTTATAGAGATGGAATAAGTTATTCAGATTCAGACGCTCAAAAAGCGTATGGTTATTATAAGTTAGGAAACATATTTTTTGAAAAAAATGATTTAGATAATTCTTATAAATTTTATCAAAAGGCTGATGATTTATTTAATATTTCTAAGGAAAATCCTGCCTTAAATAGAAATCAACAATTTTCAAGCTGGTTAGAAAGAAATAAAATTGCAATGAGCAAAGTAGAAAATCTTTTAAAAAAATAAATTGAATTTATAATAAAATAGTTATAATTTTCCGGTGTTAGAAAGAGGGCGTTTGAACCCTCTTTCTTTTTATACGGAAAAATTTACTGAAAGGGATTAAAATTGATTAATAAAGATATTATAGACGCTTTTAAGATTATTGCAAAAGATAAAGATATAGAAACAGTAAATCTTAGTTATATAATTGAAGAATTGTTTGTCAACCTTATGCATAAAAAGTATGGTGAAGAAAATGACAATTTCAGTTGTATTGTCAATATGGATAAAGGTGAAATAGAAATATACCAAGAAAAAGTAATTGTTGATAAAGTTTCTGATTCTGTCCATGAAATATCTCTTCTTGAGGCTCAAAAAACTGAACCTGATTTAGAGATAGGGGATCCATTCATAGAAATAATTAATCCTGCATCATTTGGAAGAAGATTAATTTTCCATGCAAAGCAATTTTTATCTCAAAAAATTAAAAATATTGAAAAGGAATCAATACTTCAGCAATTTAATTCTAAAGCAAATGAAGTAATAATTGGAAGCGTACATCAAATACAGAAGGATAGAATTTTTGTTATTCATGAAGGAACAGAAATGGTTTTACCTAGAGATCAACAAATGCCAACTGACAGGTATAGAAGGGGTGAAATTATCAGAGCAATAATATCTGAAATCTCATCAACAGCAAAAGGTCCAGAAATAAGGTTATCTAGAACAAATGATAAATTTTTAGAAAGATTATTTGAGATTGAAGTACCTGAAATTGAGGATGGTATCATTGAAATTAAAGCAATTGCCAGAGCGTCAGGAGATAGAAGTAAAGTTGTTGTTCATTCATCAGATAGAAGAATTGATGCTGTTGGTGCATGTGTTGGTATGAGAGGAAGTAGAATTCAATCCATCGTTAGAGAATTAAATGGAGAGAAAATCGATATCATTAATTGGAGTGATCGACCAGAGGTTTTAATTTCAAGAGCAATTGCACCTGCAAAGCCGTATAATCTTTATATGGATGAAGAAAAACCATATGCAGTTGCTGTATTCGAGGATGAAGATTTAGCTGTTGCAATCGGTAGGAATGGTCATAACATAAAGCTTGCTTCAAAAGTAACTGGATATACCATTGATTCAGTAAAAAGATCTGATTATGAAGGAACACCAACTAATGTAGAAGACACTAACATAAATTCAGATACTTTATTAAGCGAATTAAAAGGAATTACAAAAACTCAGGCACAAAATTTTTCAGATAATAATATAAATACTATTGAAGAATTTTTAGATTCACCAAAAGAGTCTTTATTAGATACTAAAGGTATAGGTGAAAAAAGTCTTGATAAAATTACACTAATAATTAATTCAACTATGAAAGACGATTAAAATTTATGGCAAAAGTAAAAAGAATATTTGATATAGCTAAAGAGCTAAATATTTCCCACATAGAGATAATTGATTTTCTTAAAAATTTAGATAACAGTATTAAGTATACGATTATGTCATCTATATCTACTGAAATTCATGCAAAAATTCTAGATCACTTTTATCAAGATGCTAGTGCTGTTGATAGATTAAGAAAAGAAATGGCCAGACTTAATGTTGTTCATCCTAATCAGGATTTAGCTGATAATATTGAAAATGAAACTGATTCTAAAATAAAAGATGAAGAATCTAAAGTTGAAGATAAATCATTTAAGAAGCTAGATGATAAACCTAAACGTTTAGAAACTATACCTAAACTTAAAATTATTAAAAAGGCTTCTGAAGATGAGACTAATGCTATACAGAAAAAAAATCTTGATAAAAAAAATAATAAAAATACTGATAAGAAGAAATCTAAAAAAGATTTAACAGCTATATCTAAGCCAAAACTCAAATTAAAGAAAATTGATATTTCTTCTATTGCTGATAAAATCAATACAACAAAGAAAAAACAAGATAATGATTCTGTCAAAACATCAGTTTCTCAATTATCTAAAAAAGTATCAAAAAGAAAAAAAGCAAAAAAAGAAGAAGAAATAATTGAAGAAGTTGAATCAAAAAAAATTATTAATATAGTTGAATACTCTACTGTTGATGAATTTGCACAATCTATGGATGTTCCTGTTCAAGATGTTATTATGACATGTATGAATTTAGGTTTAATGGTTACAATAAATCAGAGGCTTGATATGGAAACTATGATAATGGTTGCTGATGAATTTGAAATAGAAATACATGAAGAAAAAATTGAAGAATCATCATCTGAAGTTGAGTTAATAGATTCTGATGATAATAATCATGAAAATGCAATATCTAGACCTCCAATTGTTACAGTAATGGGACATGTAGACCATGGAAAGACATCGGTACTAGATTATATTAGGAATGAGAATGTCGTTGCTGGAGAGTCTGGCGGGATTACCCAGCACGTTGGTGCATATGAGGTTGAATTAGAATCTGGTAAAAAAATTACATTTTTAGATACTCCTGGACATGAGGCCTTCACTGCGATGAGAGCTAGAGGTGCTCAGATTACAGATTTAGTTGTAATAGTTGTTGCAGCAGATGAAACAAAAATTATGCCACAAACCATTGAGGCGTTTGATCATGCCCAGGCAGCAAATGTCCCTATTATTGTAGCAATAAATAAAATTGATAGACCTTCAGCTGATTCAAACCTTATAAAGCAAAAATTATCAGAAAAAAACATACTTGTTGAAGAATGGGGTGGTAAATTTCAATCAGCAGAAATTTCTGCTAAGGTTGGTACTGGAATGGATGATTTATTAGAAAAAATTACCTTAGAAGCAGAATTGTTAGATCTAAAAGCTCGTCAAGATATTCCAGCTAGAGGTACTATTGTAGAGGCTCGTTTAGATAAAGGTTTAGGCTCTATAGCAACTGTATTAATCAAAAAAGGTACTTTGAATGTAGGTGACATTTTTATTTGTGGTTCACAAGCTTCTAAAGTAAGAGCATTATTGAATGAACGTAATATGAGAATTGATAAAGCATTACCTTCTGATCCTGTTCAAATATTAGGTTTTTCAGATGTCCCTAATTCAGGAGAAGAATTTATTGTTATGAAAGATGAAAGAGAAGCTAAAAATATAGCTCAGAAACGTGCTCAATTAAAAAGAGAGGCTGAACAAAGAAGATTTAGAAAAATTACACTTGATCAAATAGGTAAAGAAATTTCACTTGGTAAGGTTAAAGAACTTAATATAATAATTAAAGGTGACGTTGATGGTTCTATTGAAGCCCTAAGTGACTCTTTGATGTCTTTATCAACACAAGAAGTTCAAGTTAAGATTGTCCATAGATCAACTGGTAATATTAATGATAATGATGTTACATTAGCTTCAGCATCACAAGCGGTGATAATCGCATTTAATGTTAAAGTTTCTCCTGAAGCAAAATTAAAAGCTAGAGAACTAGAAGTTGATATTAGAAATTATTCTATTATATACGAAGCAATAGAAGAAGTTAAATTAGCCTTAGAAGGCTTATTAGAGCCAGAAAAAATAGAAGAAGTCACTGGTATTGCTCATGTATTACAACAATTTAAAATACCTAAACTTGGTATAATAGCTGGTTCATCTGTAAAATCAGGAAAAGTAATTAGAAATTCTATGTTAAGAGTTAAAAGAGAAGATGAATTAGTTCATGAAGGAGTTTTAACTTCACTTAAAAGATTTAAAGATGATGTCAATGAAGTAAAAGAAGGGTTTGAATGTGGTATAGGAGTTCAAGGGTTTACTGATTTTATCGAAGGTGACATTATAGAAGTGTATGAAATTAAGGAAATAAAAAGAACGCTCGGTTAATTATGGATTTTAAGAAAAGACCTTACAAAAGAAATGACAGATTAAGTAAGGAAATTAAAATTATTTTAAGTGATTTTATTTTAAAAGATTTCAACTTAGATGGCTCAGGAATAATCACTATATCGAAAGTAGATATTTCAAGAGATTTAAGAAACGCCAAAGTATATTTTAGTGTTATTGATAATACTATTTCTAACATTGACATCACAAACGAATTAAATAAAAAATCAAAATATATAAAAGGTATTATTGGTAAAATTATTACAAGTAAGAACATACCTGAAATAATATTTTATTTTGATGATTCCATTGAATTCTACGATAAACTTGATAGAATATTTTTAGGTTTAGATGATAAGTGATAATGGTTATATTGTTTCAATTTGGAAAGAACCAGATTGGACCTCGAATGATATAATAAAATTTTTAAAACCTCAAGTTAGACCTCTCAAAATTGGTCACGCTGGAACTTTAGACCCATTTGCATCTGGTGTTTTAATTGTATGTGTAGGAAAAATGACTAAAAAAGTTAGTTTTTTTATGGAAGAGGAAAAAGAGTATACTGTAAAAATTAAGTTTGGCAAAAGGACAGATACTCTGGACCTCACAGGTAAAGTTATAAATGAGAAAAAATATGTACAATTAGATGACAAAAATTTATTAAAAGTTTTAAATAATTTTATTGGAAAAATAAATCAAATACCACCTATGTATTCAGCATTAAAGCAAAATGGTAAAAGATTGTATTCTTTAGCTAGGAAAGGTATTATTGTTGATCGTGAACCTAGAAAGGTTAGAATAAAAAAAATTGATTTAATTGAAAATAATGAAGATAACATAATAATAAAAGTTTTGTGTGGAAAAGGAACCTATATACGTTCTTTAGCAAGGGACTTAGCTCATAAATTAAATACTGAAGGTTATGTTGAAGAATTGACCAGAAACCGTATAGGAGAGTATGATCAAAATTCATCTATTAATGTAAAGGAGTTTAAGGATTGGTTACAATCAAAACAACATTTAATGAATTAGATAAATTATCTTACAATAATACAATTATAAGTATTGGTTCATTTGACGGGCTTCATTTAGGTCACCAAAAAATTTTTCAAAAAATGAAAAGTATTTCTAAAAAATATATTCATCAATCAAGTACTATCGTTATAACATTTGATCCTCATCCAATTGCCGTACTTAAAAGATGTAAAAATACTAGATATTTTTTATCAGATAACATTGATGAAAAATTACAGACATTAATTAAGCAAGGCATTGATATGGTAATTGTTTTGAAATTTGATCAATTTTTATCAAAAATATCTGCTAAAGATTTTTTTGATAAAATAATATCATGCCTTAATCCAACTGATGTTGTTATGGGCTATGATAATGGTTTTGGACATAAGCGTGAAGGAAATATTGATTTTATAAGAAATAATTATAAAAATAAAAATCTTAATATTCATACAATGGATAAATTAAAGGATATAAATAGTAAAACTATTTCTAGTACATTTTTAAGAAGTGAAATATCTAATGGGAACATAAAAATTGTTAATAAAATGCTAGGAAGAGAATATTCACTATTAGGTAATATAGTAAAAGGTAGAGGTTATGGTAGAACCATTAATTTTCCAACAGTCAATATAAAACCATTAAATAACTTTAAAGTTATACCTAGAACTGGAGTTTATTACGTAAAAGTTGAAATTGAAAAAAAACAATATTTTGGTATGTGCAATATTGGATTTAGTCCTACAGTAACAAATAACAAGGAAGAAACAATAGAGATTCATATATTTAGGGTCGAAAGCAATAAGGATTTTTATAATTATGAGATAAAAGTCTTTTTTATAGAATTTATTAGAGAAGAAATAAAGTTTGATAAGGTAGAAGGTTTAGTTAAACAATTGAAAGATGACAAAAAATATTGTTTAACAAAAAAAAGCTTAAAGGAGCAATAAATGTCAATAAATAAAGAAAAAACAGCTGAGTTAATAAAAGAGCATGGTGCAAATGATAAGGATTCTGGATCTAGTCAGGCACAAATAGCAATTTTAACAGAAAGAATAAATACTATAACCGAACATTTAAAAGAAAATAGAAAAGATCATAGTGCTAGAAGAGGTTTGATTGCAATGGTATCCAGAAGAAGAAAATTGTTAGATTATATTAAAAGAAGTAGTAATGATGATTATCTAGCAGTAATTAAAAAATTAAACATAAGAAAATAATCAGTTAAATTTATAACAGAGAGTAAAGAGGTTCGAGATAATATAATGAAAGTAAGTAAGAATTTTGGAAGTAAAGATTTATTTATAGAGACAGGAAAAATAGCAAAACAAGCAAATGGTTCCGTAATGGTGTCATATGGAGAGACTGTATTAATGGTAACGGTTTGCTGTTCGAAACAAGCATCTGAAAATAGAAGTTTTTTCCCATTATCAGTTGAATATAGGGAAAAATTTTATTCTTCAGGTAGAATTCCAGGAGGTTTTTTTAAAAGAGAAGCTAGACCTGCTGAGCATGAAATTATAGCCTCAAGATTAACAGATAGGCCTATCAGACCATTGTTTCCATCTGATTTTTTCCATGAAACACAGGTATTAATAAATGTTTTATCATATGATGGAGGTATTAATCCTGATATACTTGGTACTATAGGTGCATCTGCAGCACTTTCAATTTCTGATATACCATGGGATGGTCCTGTAGCTTCTGTAAGAATTGGAAGAAATGATGATGGAAAATTTATTATTAATCCAACTAAGGAAGAATTAGAAACTAGTGATATGGAAGTTATTGTATCTGGTACTTCTGATTCAATTTTAATGGTTGAAGGTTCAGCTGAATTTATAAGTGAAGATGATTTTATTTCAGCTGTTCAATATTCACATGAAGTAATTAAGGATATTGTTAAATTACAATTGGACTTGGTTAAAAAAGTAGGTAAGGATAAAATAAAATATATTAAGTCAGAAGAAATGAGCTCTGATTTATTAAAAGATATAGAATCAAAAATTGATGGAAAGATAAGTCCATTAAATCAACCTAAAAATAAAGCTGATAGATACGGCGATGTTGATACTTTTGTTGATCAAGTTGCAGATGAATTATCAGAAAATTATCCTGATGATATTTCAGAAATTAAATCTTTCATTAATAATAAAATTTCTGATGATTTAAGAGAACAGACATTAGATGGTACACGTGCTGATGGTAGAGATAATAAAACAGTAAGAAATATTGATATTGAAGCATCTATATTACCTAGAACTCATGGCTCTTGTTTGTTTACGCGTGGAGAAACACAAGCTATTGTAGTAACTACATTAGGTAATAAAAAAGATGAAC
>CAZYFB010000043.1:0-10428 GCA_964646655.1 uncultured bacterium | reverse complement strand
CCTGGCGCATAGTTAATTGTACCATCTAAATTGAAACTTCTTCCATGATAGTTACATACTAGTTTTTTTTGATTATTTTTTTTATTGCAAACAATATTTCCTCTATGAGTGCACACATTGCTAAGACAAAAAATATTATTATTATCTTTAGTTATTACAAGAGGTATATCTAGCCAATCTTCAAATAAATAAAAAGGAATGTTTGAATTTTTTAATAATTCGGATTCATGACATACATATTGATAAGAATTTTCAAATACAGATATTATTTTGTTAAAAATTTCCTTAGATGTATAAAATAAAGAAGGGGGGGTAGATGCTTTTTTTATATCTTCATCAATATTCATTAACATTCAGGGACGTTTACAGCAAGACCACCATTTGAGGTTTCTTTGTAAATAGACTGCATATCTTTACCTGTCTGCATCATAGTTTTAATTACATCATCAAGAGTTACTTTATGATTTCCTTTTCCAATCATAGCTAATCTAGCTGCATTAATTGCTTTAACTGAACCCATAGCATTTCTCTCAATACATGGTATTTGAACTAATCCACCGACCGGATCACATGTTAAGCCTAAATTATGTTCCATGGCTATTTCAGCAGCGTTTTCAATTTCTGCGTTTGATCCATTCAGAGCCGACACAAGGCCTCCAGCAGCCATAGAGCAGGCAACACCAACTTCTCCTTGACATCCAACTTCAGCACCTGATATTGATGCATTTTCTTTATATAACACCCCAATTGCACCTGCAGTTAAAAAAAATCTGACAATTCCTTCTTTTGAGCTATTTCTAGTAAATTCAATATAATATTTTAATACAGCAGGAATAATTCCTGCAGCACCATTCGTTGGAGCTGTTACTACTTTACCACCATTTGCGTTTTCCTCATTTACCGCTATAGCGTAAAGGCTAACCCAATCCATTGCTTTGAGTGGATCTTTTTGTTTATCTTTTTTTAATGTTTCATATATATCTGCCGCTCTTCTTTTTACTTTAAGCTTTCCGTTTAAAGTACCTTTAGATTTAATTCCTGAATCAATACATTGATCCATCGTTTCCCAGATTTTCATTATCCTTTTTTTTACATAGCTTTTTGATTCAATGGAGCATTCATTTTCCATCATTAAATCAGATATTTTTAAATTATTTTTTTTACATATATCTAACATATTTTTAGAAGAAGTGAAGTTGTTTGGGAAATTATTATGATGTGCAGTTTCTCTTTTATTTTTTTCTTTAATAAATCCTCCGCCAATAGAAAAGATTGTTTTTGAAAGAAGTAACTTATTATCAGAATCAAAAGCATTAAATATCATAACATTACTAAATGTTTTAGTTAATGTTTTGTAATCAAAAAAAAAGTTATTATCAATAGAAAATGATATTTGCTTAGTAGAATCTAAATTTAAAAGATTATTTCTTTTTACTTTGTTGATAATTTTCTTAGTATCAGCATTATCAATTGTTTCAGGACTTTTACCGCTTAAACCTAAAATTATTCCCTTATCAGTCCCATGACCTTTACCTGTAAAAGCAAGTGAACCTTGAAGTGTTATATTAATTTTATCTGTTTTGTGAAAAATATTTTTATTAATTAGATAATCTCTAAATATTTTTCCAGCCTTCATAGGTGCTACAGTATGAGAACTTGATGGGCCAATACCAACTTTAAATATTTCAAATATACTATGCATTATAGTCTTTTAAAATTTGATCGAATACAGGGACAGGTTTTTGATTGTCAAAATCAAAACAAACGACAACTACCTCAGATGTAGCAATTGGGCTATCAATTTCTTTTTTATCAAAAACATATGATTCAACGTTGAAGCTAGTATGGCCAACTTTGTTAATTTTAAGACCTATAATAATATCAGATGGATGTTTTAATTGGTGTAAATAATTAATGGTCATGGAAGCAATAATCAAGGAATGACCAGTCCCATCAAAAGGCAGAGACCATCTTTTAAATAAAGTACCTCTAGCAGTTTCAATATAAGTCGCAAATACAGCATTATTAACATGACCAAACGCGTCTAAATCTCTCCATCTAGTCTGTAAATTTACTTGGAATGGAAAATTTGTTAAATTTTTATTTTTTTTCATTTAAATATTTTTCTATTTTAGGTTTTATTACAAAATTACAATATGCTGCATTTTTATTATTATTGTAATAGTTTTGATGATACTCTTCAGCTTTATAAAATTTATCAAGCTGAGTTAATTCAGTTACAATTTTATTTGAAAAATTATCTTGTTGATAAGATATTACTTTTTTGGCAATATTTAATTGTTCATCAGTATGGTAAAAAATAACAGACCTATACTGGGTTCCAATATCATTACCTTGCCTATTAATTGTTGTTGGATCGTGAATTTCAAAAAATACATTCAACAACTTTTCATAGCTTATTTTTGTACTATCAAATTCAATTTGAGCTACCTCAGCGTGACCAGTATTTCCTTCACAAACCATTTTGTATGTTGGGTTTAAAATTTTACCACCAGTATAACCTACATCAACAGATGTAACGCCAGTAACGTTTAATAATATTGCTTCAATACACCAAAAACAGCCAGCACCTAAAGTTGCAATTTCCATTAAATATCTCCATAAATAAACCATTTAAACTTAAATAATTTAATTTCAAAAACAAAATTATACTATTCTGACTTATGTGCATATTTTTTATTTTTATCTTTGATAATAAATGGTTAAATTATAAGCCATTATGGCAGACTTTAAAATAGTATCAGATTTTAAACCAGCAGGTGATCAACAGCAGGCAATTGATGCGTTAGTTGAAGGAATTAATCAAAATTTAAAACATCAAACATTGCTTGGAATAACTGGTTCTGGTAAAACTTTTACAATGGCTAATATTATTGAACATGTTCAAAAACCCACCTTAATATTGTCACATAACAAAACGCTTGCAGCTCAGCTGTTTTCTGAATTTAAGACTTTATTTCCAAAAAATGCTGTTGAGCTATTTATATCTTATTATGATTATTATCAGCCTGAGGCCTACATGCCTGTTTCTGATACATTTATAGAAAAGGATTCTTCAATAGATGAAGAAATTGATAAATTAAGAATTAAAACCACTGCATCACTATCTAGCAGAAAAGATGTTATTATTATTGCTAGTGTGAGCTGTATTTATGGTTTAGGTTCGCCTAAGTCATATAAAAATTTATTTGTATCTCTTAAAATTGGAGATATTGTAGATATTAAAGAATTATTCAAAAATTTAATCAACATTCATTATGTTAGGAATGATATGATTCTAGAACCAGGTACTTTCAGATTGAGAGGTGATGTTATAGAATTATTTCCGAGATATGAAGAATATCCAGTAAGAATTGAACTATTTGGTGATGAGATAGAAAAAATTCATTCATTTGATATTTTATCCTCAGAAATTCTTGATAATAAAGAGCTTTTATCTATTTATCCTGCTAAACATTTTGTTGTTAATAAGAAAGAGTTAGAAATAGCTATGGAAAAAATTAGAAAAGAGTTGAGTGAAAGATTAATTTCATTTAAGGAAAATGGTATGCTCCTAGAAGCTCAGCGTTTAGAACAAAGGACATTATTCGATCTTGAGATGATGATGGAACTAGGGTACTGTTCTGGAATAGAAAATTATTCTAGGCATATTGATGGAAGAAAAAAAGGAGAAAGACCTTATACTTTATTAGACTTTTTTTCTAATGATTTTTTAATTTTTGCTGATGAATCACATGTCAGTATTCCACAATTAAATGCAATGTATAATGGAGATAGATCTCGAAAGGAAACACTTATAGAGTACGGCTTTAGATTACCTTCAGCTCTTGACAATAGACCAATGAAATTTAAAGAATTTGAAAACAGTGTAAATCAAATCATTTATGTATCTGCCACTCCAGCTGACTATGAACTAAATAAATCAAAAGGTGTATTTGTTGAACAAATCATAAGACCTACTGGTCTGTTAGATCCACAAATTTTTGTCAGAAAATCAAAAGGTCAAGTTGTGGACATGGTAAAAGAAATTAAAAAAACAACACAAAATAAAGAAAAAATATTAGTTACAACCCTTACTAAGAAAATGGCAGAAAAATTAACTGACCACTTAAAAAGTATTGGTATTCGTTCTGAATATATGCATAGTGATATTGATACTATTGAAAGAATAAAGATTTTAACTTCTTTAAGAAATGATGAATTTGACGTTTTGGTTGGTATAAACTTATTAAGAGAAGGTTTAGATATTCCTGAAGTATCGTTAATACTAGTTTTAGATGCAGATAAGGAAGGTTTTCTTAGATCAAAAACTTCTTTACTTCAAGTTGCTGGAAGGGCTGCAAGAAACGTAAATGGTAAAGTAATTTTATATGGAGATAAAATAACTAAATCAATGAAGTATTTGATAGATGAGACAAGTAGAAGAAGAAAAATTCAATCTAAACATAATGATAAAAATAATATAATTCCTAAGACAATAAAAAAATCCAACAATATTATTACTTCAATGTTAGTAGAAAAAGATAACCATGACAATCAAAAGATAAACTCTAAATTGTTTAATAAAGATATAGAATCTCTAGATAAAATTGAAGTTTTAAATCACTTAGAAAGTCTAAAAAGAAAAATGAAAAAATATGCTCAAAATTTTCAATTTGAGCAAGCAGCTTTATTAAGAGATGAAATTGTAAAAATTAATGGAAAAATTTTAAAATGAAAAAAAATATATTAATATTAGGTTCTGGTGGTCGTGAATATGCTATGGCTTGGAAATTGTCTAATGATAAGAATGTCAATAAAATTTACTGTATTCCAGGAAATGGTGGTACAGAAAAAATTGCTCATAATTATATTGTAGACACAAAAAATCATAATGCATTATTGACATTTGTTAAAATAAATAATATTGATTTAACTATTGTTGGCCCTGAAAACTTACTTGACGAAGGTATTGTTGATTCTTTTAATGAACAGGGATATAAAATTTTTGGACCTACAAAACTTGCTTCAAAACTAGAGAGTAGCAAGCTTTATGCTAGAGATATTATGAAGAAATATAACATTCCACATCCTAAGTATTTTGCATGCCAAAATCATAAAGAAGTCATAAGTGCAAAAGAAAAATTAGGTTTACCTCTTGTTTTAAAAGCAGATGGTTTAGCTGCAGGAAAAGGGGTAATAATCTGCAATACAGAAGATGAATTTAATGCTGGTTTATCATCATTTTTTCATGAAAAATCATTTGGATCTGCATCTCAGAAAATTTCTGTTGAGGAATGTATTGTTGGGCCTGAGATTTCTGTTTTTACTGTTTGTAATGGTTTGAGCTATAAGATTATTAATAATGCTCAGGATCATAAGAGAGTATTTGATGATGATATAGGTCCTAATACTGGTGGAATGGGCGCTTACGCACCAACTCCTTTAATGAATTCTAATTTAGAGAATAAAATTAAAAAATCTATAATTGAGCAAACTTTGAGTGCAATGGTAAATGAGGGTTGTCCTTTTACTGGGTTTCTATATTTTGGGCTAATGATAGTAAATGGTGACCCATATGTGATTGAATACAATGTTCGTATGGGAGACCCTGAAACACAAGTAGTATTGCCAATGATGGATGTATCTCTTATTGATTTAATCGAATCAACTCTAGACAAAACTCTTGATACATTTATTTATAAAAATAAAGATGGATATTGTGTAACTGTTGTTTTGGCATCAGAAGGATATCCAGAATACTACAAAACTAATAAGATTATTAATGGATTATCTGATACTAAGGGTGATTTAATTTTCCATGCTGGTACTAAATTAGATGACAAAAAAAACTTTATTTCATCTGGAGGAAGAGTATTAAATGCTGTTGGATATGGAGTTTCATTAAAAGATGCAATTAAGGATGCATATAGAATTGTAAATAAAATTAATTTTGAAAATATGTTTTATAGAAATGACATTGGAAAAAAAGGTCTAGACTATTAATAAGGAGATACTATGATAGTTGATGCAAATAAAATCAAAAATTCTGTTGGAATAATTGGAGAATCTATCCAAATCGAGGAAATGTGTACGCTGATAGGTCAAGTTGCAAATACAGATATTTCAGTTTTAATCACTGGTGAATCTGGTTCAGGAAAAGAGATGGTTGCACAGGCATTGCACAAAAATAGCAAACGAAAATTTGAGTCTATGATAACAGTTAATTGCGCTGCAATACCTTCAGGTATAATAGAAAGTGAGTTATTTGGTCATAAAAAAGGTTCCTTTACAGGTGCTCATGAAAATCATAAAGGATATTTTGAGGCTGCTAATAAAGGGACTGTCTTTTTAGATGAAATAGGAGAGCTACCATTAGAAACACAAGCAAAGCTACTTAGAGTTATAGAGCAAGGTGAATTTATGAGAGTAGGTGAAACTAAAACGCAAAAAACCGATGTAAGAATTGTAGCTGCAACAAATAGAAACTTAAAAGAAGAAGTTCAAGATAAAAAATTTAGACAAGATTTATACTTTAGATTAAAAACTGTGTCGATACATGTTACCCCTTTAAGAGAGCATATTAGTGATTTATTTTTATATATTGAGAGATTTGGTCTGTTGTTTACAGCAAAAAATGATATACCTTTTAAGGGTTTTACCCCTGAAGCAATTAATATTATGAAAGAATATAATTGGCCAGGAAATGTTAGAGAATTAAAAAATACTATTGAAAGTTTATTAGCGATAAATAAAGGTGAAAGAATACAAGATGATATGGTATTAAAATATTTAAAATTAGATAATACAAAAGATGTGTTTAATAATTCTCTTCCTGTTCCAGTAAATAAAGAGTCTGATACAATAGAAAGAGAATTAATTTTAAAACAACTTTTATTTTTAAGGCAAGATGTTAATGATTTAAAACAATTATTTGCAGCTAGAATGGGTGATTCTGGAAATAATATACAATCAACTAATAACTCTTTATTTGTTTTGCCAGAAAAAAATCACGAATCAAATCAACATATTGATGATGGTCTATTTAAAGGTATTAAAGATGATGTCATTGGTGAGATAACAATGAATGAGTTAGAAAAAGAGGTCATCGAAAGAACTTTAAAAAATTGTAATGGAAATAGAAGAAAAACTGCTAAAATATTAGATATATCTGAACGAACTTTATATAGAAAAATAAAAGAATATGAAATTAGTTAAATATATTACTTTAACAATAATTGTTTTAATTATAAATTCTTGTACTTTTTATTCATTAAAAGGTACGATACCTGTTCATATCAAAAATATTTATATTAGTCCAATAATAAATAAAAGTATGGACCAAGAAGTTGCAGATTTGTTAGATGATACATTAAATCAATTAACAATTGATCAAAATGTTTTAGAAGTTGTCAATTATGATGCTGCTGATAGCAAGCTTGATATAATTGTGACTGAGGTTTCAGATATACCATATACATTAAGTCAAGGAAATCAATTTGAAAAAGTTGATGAATGGAAATTCTTAATAAAAGCAAATGTTATCTGGTCAGATTATCACAAAGGAGAAGTATTATTTAATATTAATATTAACGAGTGGGGAATTTATGGCGATTCAATTGATATATCAAACGATGGCATAGATAATGATGGAGATGGATTTATTGATTCGGAGGATAGCGATGAAGTCGGAGCACCTAGAGATGCGGCAAAAAAAATAGCAATTAATAAAGTTGCAGAAAAAATATCGACAAAAATTATTTCAACATGGTAATAAAAAGGTTTAAAAATGATAAATATTAGAATAAATGAAGTTAAAAGCTACATAGATAAAGTTATTGCTATTAATGGATGGGTTTATAATTCAAGAAGAAGTGGAAAAATAGGATTTCTAACAATAAGAGATGGTTTTGGTTTACTTCAATGTATTGTTGCAAAAAATGATATAGGTGAGGGTCTCTTTGAGAATTTTAAAAGATTAACTCAAGAAACATCAATTTCTGTAGTAGGTAAAGTTGTTAAAAATGAAAGAGCTATTGGAGGATATGAACTTCTTCTTGAGTCTTTTAAAATAAACCATTTAAGTCAAGATTATCCAATCACACCGAAAGAACATGGTACAGAATTTTTGATGTCTAATAGACATTTATGGCTACGTTCAAAAAGACAGCATTCTATTTTAAAAATAAGACATCAAATAATTAAAAGTATAAGAGGTTTTTTTGATAATAATGATTTTACATTAGTTGATACTCCCATTTTTACACCAAATGCTGCAGAGGGAACATCTACCTTGTTTAAGACAGAATATTTTGGAAAAGATGCCTTTTTAGCACAAACTGGTCAGTTATATGGAGAAGCATCAGCGATGTCAGTTGGAAGGCATTATAATTTTGGCCCTTGTTTCAGAGCAGAAAAAAGCAAAACTAGACGCCACTTAACAGAATTTTGGATGGTTGAACCTGAAATAGCTTATTGTGATATAGAAGAAGATATGAGGTGGGCAGAAAATTTATTGGTTTATATAGTAGAGCAAGTTATTGAACATAAATCAAATGAATTAAATATATTAGAAAGAGATATAGAAATCTTAAAAAAAGTTAAAGGTCCATTTCCAAGAGTTAGTTATTCAGATTGTATAGATATGCTTCAAAAAGATGGTTTTAAAATTCAATGGGGTGATGATTTTGGTTCACCAGAAGAGACTCATATTGCTAACCAGTATGATTGTCCAGTAATCGTACATCGATTTCCATCTGACATTAAAGCCTTTTACATGAAAAGGGACCCTGAAAATGAAAAGGTAGTTCTTGGTATGGATATATTGGCACCTGAGGGTTATGGTGAAATCGTTGGTGGTTCAGAAAGGGAAACGGATATAGATATATTAATCGAAAGAATTAAAGAAGAAAAATTAAATCAGTCTGATTATGATTGGTTTTTAGATTTAAGAAAATATGGCTCTGTGCCACACTCTGGTTTTGGTATGGGTCTTGAAAGGGTAGTAGCTTGGATATGTGGACTATCGCACATAAGGGAAACTATACCATTTGCAAGAACCATGACAAGATTAAATCCTTAATAAATAATAAGATTTAAATATGAATAAACTAGATAAACAGATTTCTAAATGGCTATCAGATTATTTAAAAGATAATAATTTGCACAGCTTTGTTATTGGTATATCAGGCGGTATAGATTCAGCTGTTACCTCAACGCTTTGTGCAATAACTGGTCATAAGACCTATGTTGCTGTGATGCCTATTCACCAAAAACTAGATGAGACAGATAGAGGCTTAGAGCATTGTAACTGGCTAAAGAAAAAATATTCAAATGTAGAGCAGATAGAGGTTGATTTAACTTCTTCCTTTGATCACTTTAAATCTGTATTTCCAAAAAAATTTGATGATAAACTTGCTCTTGCTAATACCAGAGCAAGAATGAGAATGTCATCTCTTTATTTAATCGCTGGAAATACAAATGGGATTGTGGTAGGTACAGGGAATAAAGTAGAGGATTTTGGAGTTGGTTTTTTTACAAAATATGGAGATGGTGGTGTAGATATTAGCCCAATCGCAGATTTAATGAAATCTGATGTATATAAGCTTGGCAAAATATTAGGAGTGGTAAAATCTATTATGGAAGCAAAACCTACAGATGGTTTGTGGGATGATGATAGAACTGATGAAGATCAATTGGGTGTTACATACGATCAGCTAGAGTGGGCTATGAACTTTAATGGTGACATATCAAAACTCAGTCAAACCCAAATGAAAGCATTAGATATTTATAAAATACATAGAGCAAAAAATTTACATAAAATGAAAGAAATTCCAGTATTTAAAAATGAAGAATAATAGAGAAAGATTATTTATTATTGATGGAATGGCTCAGATTTACAGAGCTCACTTTGCTATGATTACTAATCCTCTTACTACTAAAGATGGAAGGCATACTTCTGTTATTTATGGGTTTTTGAATATGCTTTTTAAAATTATAAGAGATGAGAGCCCAGATTATTTAGTTATAGCAATGGATTCAAAAAGTAAAACATTTAGACATCACCTTTTTAAAGACTACAAAGCAAATCGTCAAAAAATGCCAGATGAAATATCGTATCAGATACCCATTTTAAAAGAAATAATTAGTTATTTAGGGGTTGAATTAATTGAAAAACCTGGATATGAGGCTGATGATATAATGGGTTCACTTTCAAAAGTAGCAGAATCAACAAATGTAGAAAGTTTTATAGTTTCTGGCGATAAAGATATGTTGCAGATGGTGAATAAAAATATTTTTGTTTATGCACCAGGAAATAGATTTAAACCAACCACAAAATTTCAAAAAGAAGAAGTTAAAAATAAAATGGGAGTATATCCAGATAGAGTTATAGATTTATTGAGTTTAATTGGTGATTCATCAGATAAT
>CAZYFB010000042.1:0-10457 GCA_964646655.1 uncultured bacterium | reverse complement strand
AGCAACTATGACTATAGCAGATAATGCTTTAAGATTATCAGCTAATGGTTACATAGGTGGTGTTCAGATGACATTGAGCCATGCTAACGGTTTTGAGTTAAACCTAACAGAAAACGCTATGGTTTCTGAATATAAAACATCAGGCACAACAACTACATTAGTGGTTGTAGTACCTGAAGAAGAGCTGATCTTTACATCAAATCAATCTTTTGAAATAGTTAATATGATTGTTGCTAACTCAGAAGTTGAGATTGAAGTAGATACAGTATCTGAGTTTGGATTAACTGCAGCATATCCTAACCCATTTAATCCAAGTACAACTGTAACACTTGCAGTACCAACTGCAGATTTTGTTTCAGTTAAAGTTTATAACCTAGTAGGTCAGGTTGTAGGTGTACTTGCTGAGGGTATGATGGATGCTAATACTTATACATTTACTTGGAATGCAGCTGATATGTCAAGTGGTGTATATTTAATTAGAGCTGAGTCTGGTTCTAACGTTGATATTCAGAAAGTATTACTTGTGAAGTAATTCATAGATATATTTTCTAGATATAAAAAAAGCCCCGCAAATAACTTGCGGGGCTTTTTATTTCATGTAAATTTTTATAGAAATTTTGATTTATTTTTCATCAGCAAATCCAAAGAGGCATCATATGTATTATCAATATCACCATTAAGTATTGATTCTTCTATAAAGCTTTTGACTTTTCCAACTTTTTTTCCAGCTTTTATGTTGAGTAGTTTCATAATTTCTTTTCCACCTACTGGTGATTGAAAATTTCTAAGTTCATCTCTAAGTTTAACATCTTTCATTGATTCTTCAACTCTATTGAAATTGTTAATGTACTTTTCAACTTTCTTTTGATTTTTTGTGGTTATATCAGCTCTACATAAAATCATTAAATCATCAATATTTTCACCAGACTCAACCATTAATCTTCTAATAGCACTATCAGTGATATTTTTTTTTGCTAAAGCAATAGGTCTTAGATGTAGTTTAGTCATATTCATTAAATAATTTCTTAGATCTTTTGATAACTTCATTCTTTCAGCTACTACTCTTATCATTCTTCTTCCAATTTCCTCATGCCCATGATATGTCCAACCTTTAACTTTATCAAATCTTTTGGTGGGTGGTTTTGCAATATCGTGAACTAAGGCTGCAAATCTAATTTCCATTTTGTTTGTAAGTTTAGCTGCATTATCAACTACTTGAAGAGTATGAATAAAAACATCTTTGTGTGACATTCCATTTATAACCTCAACCCCTGACATCACATCCATTTCAGGGAATACATAAGATAGCAACCCCGTATCTTTCATTAAATAAAAAGCAATGCTTGGTTTATCAGCTTTTAAACATTTAATTATTTCTTCTGTAATTCTTTCCCATGAAATTATTTCAAGTCTTTTTGACATTCTACTTATGCTATCTAAAATATTGCTAGCAATTTGAAAGTCTAACTTAGCTGCAAATCTTACGGCTCTTAACATTCTTAGCGGGTCATCACTGAAGGTTTCATCCGGATCTAATGGAGTAATCAAAATACCTTTATTTAAATCTTTTATTCCACCAAGTGGATCTATAATTTCACCAAAATTTTTCTCATTTAAAGACATTGCAATAGCATTAATCGTAAAATCTCTTCTGAGTAAATCTTCTTCCAAAGTAGTACTTTCAACAATAGGTTTTCTAGAATCTTCTACGTAGGACTCTTTCCTTGTCTCAGCTATTTCTATCTGATAATCCTCATGAACTAAACGTGCGGTTTTAAAATTTTCAAATGGAACAATTGTTTTAATATCTAACTCTTTTGCTAAATGTTCAGCAAAAATGATATAATCACCCTTTACGGTTATATCAATATCTGGATAAGTCTCATTAGTTTCCACACCTAAAATAGAATCTCTAACATATCCACCAATAGCATATGCTTCGCAGTTTAAATTTGAAGCAACACTTTTAACTGCCTGAAATATTTTAAACTCAATTTTAGATGTATCTAATAAATTTATTATATTACTCATAATCAAATTTTAGTAAAAAAATTAATCAAAACTATATAATAATTTATAAAATATATAATAATTGACTAAATTCTAATATTAATTAATAAATTAAATAACATGTCTGATAAAAAAATTACACTAGAAGAAGTTAAGCATATTGCAAAATTATCAAAATTAAATATACCTGATAATGAGCTAGAATACTATTTATCTGAAATGGAAAAAATTATAAATCATTTTAATATACTTTCAAAAATAGATACTTCAGATGTAAAACCAATGACTCATGTAAATAACTTGATTAATGTTTATAGAGAAGATCAATCGAAAGAGTCACTTTCCACTAAAGAAGCAATTGAAAATTCCCCTGAAACGTTCGGACAATTTTTTAAAATTCCTAAAATTATAGATTAAATTATTATGCCTATTAAAAATCAGAAAAAATATATATTTGTTTTTGGTGGAGTTATATCTGGTTTAGGTAAAGGTATTGTTGCCGCATCTTTAGGATATCTATTAAAATCAATTGGACTTAGAGTTACTATTCAAAAACTTGATCCATATTTAAATGTCGACCCTGGAACCATGAATCCATATCAACATGGTGAGGTCTTTGTTTTAGATGATGGTTCAGAAACTGATCTTGATTTAGGTCATTATGAAAGATTTATTGATGAGTCATTAACCAAAAATAATACAACTTCTTCAGGAAGAGTTTATTGGGATGTTTTGGAAAGAGAAAGAAGAGGTGATTATTTAGGAGATACTATCCAAGTTATTCCTCATATCACTAATGAGATAAAAAGAAGAATTAAAAATGTAAATAAATCAAATAAATTTGATGTTGTTATCACAGAAGTTGGTGGAACTGTTGGAGATATTGAAGGTCAACCTTTTTATGAAGCTATTAGACAAATGGTTTTAGAAGAAGGTAAATCTAACTCAATTATCATTCATACTACATTACTACCTTTTATTGATGCAGCAGGTGAAATTAAAACAAAGCCAACACAGCATAGTGTTATGACTCTAAGAGCTATTGGTTTAGATCCAGACATTTTAGTTTGCAGAACCCAGTTAAATCATCATTTAACAAATAAAACTAAAAAAAAATTAGCACTTTTTTGCAATGTAGAAAGTGATAATGTATTTGAATCTCCTGATGTAGATACAATTTATGAAATTCCATTAGTACTCTACAATCAAGGTTTTGATAAAAAAATTACAAAATTATTGGGAATTAAAAAAACTAAGAAACATACTAAAATTAAGTATTTGGATAAAGCTATTAAAACATATAAGTCTCCAAAAAAATCTGTAACAATAGCAATATGTGGAAAGTATAATAGTTTACATGATGCCTACAAAAGTATTTTAGAAGCTTTCATTCATGCTGGAATAGAAAATGATGCTAAAGTAAATATCAAATGGATAGATACAGAAGATTTTGAAAGAAAATTAAATTACTCTGTATTTAAAAATATAGATGGAATTTTAATTCCAGGAGGTTTTGGTTACAGAGGTATTGAAGGTAAAATTTTAGCAACTCAACATGCTAGAGAAAATAACATTCCATTTTTAGGTATTTGCCTTGGAATGCAGTGTGCAGTAATTGAGTTTGCACGTAATGTATGCAATCTTAGCAATTCAAATAGTAAAGAATTTGATAGTCAAACTAAATATCCAGTTATAGACTTAATGCCATCTCAAAAAAAGGTTATCGATAAAGGTGCAACCATGCGTTTGGGTAAATATTCATGTTCATTATCTGCTAAAAGCCGTGCTTTTGAAGCTTATGGTAAAAGAAATATTAATGAGAGACATAGGCATAGGTATGAAGTTAATAATAAATATAAAAAACAATTAATTAAAAATGGTTTATCAATTACAGGTGTAAACAAAAAGCTTGATTTAGTTGAGATTGTAGAAATTAAAAACCATAATTGGTTTGTTGGCGTTCAGTTTCATCCTGAATTAAAAAGTAGAATTGTTAATGTACATCCCCTTTTTAGAGATTTTATAGCAGCTTCAATTAAATTTAAATAATGAAAGAAGATTTATTAGATAGATTATCCAAAATTAAAATTGTAGTATCAGATGTTGATGGTATATTGACTGATGGTACAATTATTATTTCTAAGGATCAGGAATTTAAAACTTTTCATGTAGAAGACGCCCTTGGTACAAGACTACTTGAATTAGCTGACATTCCAATTTCATTTATATCAGCTAGAGAATCAGAAGCTACTTCCAAAAGATTAAATGAGTTAAAAATAAAAAATGTATATCAAGGTTATTTAAATAAATTACATGCTTTGGATAAAATTCTAAAGATTTACAATTTAAAAAAGAAAGATGTTTTATATATTGGAGATGGCTATGTTGATATGCCTGTAATGGAAGAAGTTGGTTTTTCAATTTCTGTTCCAAACGCCCATGATGAAGTTAAAAGTCTTGCAGATTTTGTTACGGAAAAATCTGGAGGCCAAGGAGTTATGGTTGAAGTGGCAAAGTATGTTCTAAAGTCAAAAGGTATTTACAATCAAGTCTTTAGTCAAATGAAAAAATATATATATGAAGCCTAAATCAATACATTTAATTTTTTGCTTTTTATTTATAATTTCATGTAGCGATGACAATATTTCTAGTTCGGAAAAATTAGTCGATATTGATATATTAAATTTTGCAGATATAGCTATAAGTAAGGAAAATCAAAAAATTGTAAATGCAGTAGCATCAAAATTATTAAAGGATGAAAATAATATCTACCTTAAGGCACAATACAATATAAAGGAATCATCCATATTGCGTTCTAAATTATCTCAAACTGTTATTGAGGACCCATCATCATCAAATAGAATAATGACACTTGCATTAGATTTGCATAATCAAGATGGTAATATTAGAGCTGAATTTTTTGGAAAAGATCAAAACATTGTATCTTCAATTTTATATTCTGATTCAGCGCATATTAATAATCGATATAATAATATGATAGCAGAAGGTAATGTTGTGATTTATTCTCCCACTACAAATTTAATGTTACTTGGCAGTAAAGTTTTATGGGATAATAGAGCAAAACGTATTTTATCAGAAGAAAATGTTACTATTGTTAAAGTAACTGAAAATGATAAAGTACCTTGTGTACAAAAATCTATTGGCTTTGAATCTGATATGGATTTATCAAATTATATTTTTTATAATATAAAAGGTCAAATAGGCGAGGATTGTTTTTAATGTCAAAAAAAATAATTCATATAAATAATTTAATGAAGCAATATGGGCAAAGAAGAGTTGTTTCAGATGTTTCAATGACACTTAATAAAGGTGAGATTATTGGTTTGCTTGGTCCTAATGGAGCAGGCAAAACAACAACTTTCTATATGATAACAGGTATGATCAGAGTAACTTCTGGCAATATCATGTTAAATGAAACTGATTTAACTAAAATGAGTATGGATAAAAGAGCTAGATTGGGGCTTGGATATTTGGCACAAGAACCATCAATTTTTACAGATTTAAGTGTTGAGGATAATTTGAAATTAGTGCTAGAATTTTCAAATTTAGACAAATCACAGCAAGCCGATAAACTAGAAACATTATTAAATGATTTTTCAATTAATCATATTAGAAAAAGTATAGCTAAGCATTTATCGGGAGGGGAAAGAAGAAGGACAGAAATTGCCAGAGCTTTAATTTTAAATCCAGATTTTATTTTATTAGATGAACCTTTTGCTGGGATTGACCCTATAGCAGTAGAAGATATTCAGCAAATTATTAAAAAATTAAAAGATAATGATATAGGAATTTTAATTACTGATCATAATGTAAGGGAAACACTGTCTATTACAGATAGGTCTTATTTAATATATGACGGATCTATTTTGAAGTCTGGAACATCTAAGGAATTAGCAGAAGATCCAATAGTTAGAGATAAATATTTAGGAAAAAATTTTAAATTAGAAAGCAATGAATAAACCAAAAATCTCTCAAAATATTGAGCAAGGACTTTCCTTATCACCACAACAGCTTATAAGAGCTAATATTCTACAGCTGAACTCAATTATGTTAGAAGCTCGACTTTATCAAGAGTTAGAATCAAATCCAGCACTTGAAATTATTGAAAATGAATTGGATCAAGATTCTGATACAAATGAAAATTTAGATGAAGATAGCTCTATAGATTATAATGATGAAGAATATGATAATTGGAGCACATCACAAAAATCAAATGAAGATTTTGATATTACAACAAATCTAAAAAACCAATCTACTCTTTTTGATCAAGTAATGTCAGTGTTATTAGATGAAAATTTAACAGATGAAGAAATAAAAATTGCTGAACAAGTAGTTGGAAATTTAGATAACCAAGGTTACTTAGAAATTGATTCACAATTAATAGCAGATAGGTTAAATACAACTAATGAAATAGTTTTAGGTATTATAGAAAAAATTAAACACTCTGAATTTCCTGGCCTTGCATCTTCAAATATTAGAGAATGTTTATTGTCTCAATTATCAACTTATAATGTTTCAAATTTAGCTACTGATATTGTTAAAAATTATTTCGATGATTTTATGAATAGAAGATATGAAAAAATCATTGATAAAATCGGATGTACTCAAAATGAATTGCAGCAAGCTTCTACGATTATTTCACAGCTAAATCCAAATCCTAGATCTATGGTTGATGAAACAGACTACAAGATTAATACAATTATTCCTGATGTTATCCTCGAAAAGCTTAATAATAAATGGAACATTATTATTAATGATGGGAGCTGTCCTAATTTATTAGTAAGTGATAACTATTTAAAAATGTTTAATGATAAAAATCAAAAAAAAGATGTGAAGATTTTTTTAAAATCTAAGATTGAATCTGCAAAGTGGTTTATAGAGGCAATTCAATCAAGAAATATTACAATGCAAAATATTGTTGCAAGCATTATAAATAAACAAGATCAATATTTTAATTCTGACAAAAAAGAGTTAAAGCCTATGATACTTAAAGATATTGCAGATGATTTAAATATTGACATCTCTACTGTTAGTAGAGCCACAAAAGAAAAATATATTCAATTACCATGGGGAATTAAAGAGCTTAAATTTTTCTTTTCAAAAGGTCTTTCAACTAACAAGGGTGATATATCATCAAAAAGTGTTAAAGAGAAAATTTCAAAATTAATTGATCAAGAAAATAAAATTGACCCCTTAGGTGATAGTAAAATTGAAAAGCTTTTAAATGAACAGGGAATAAATATTGCTAGGAGAACTGTAGCAAAGTATAGAGAAGAATTAAATTATCCAGTAGCCAGATTAAGAAAGGAATTAAAGTGAAAAAAGATTTTATACACATATCTGATTTAAAAACTGATGAGATTTTTGAGATTTTAGATAAATCAAAATGGATTAAAAATCAGTTTAAACAAAATGCTAATTATACCCCTTTTAGTGGCAAAACTCTTGCTATGATTTTTGCAAAACCTTCTGCAAGAACTAGAGTGTCATTTGAAACTGGCTTTTATAGATTAGGTGGTCATGCACTATATTTAGGTCCAAATGATATTGGTATTGGAAAAAGAGAGTCAACCGCAGATATAGCAAGGGTATTAAGTAGATTTAATGATATTATTATGGCAAGATTATTTGACCATCAAGATGTAATCGATTTAGCTAAACATGCTACAGTACCAGTTATAAATGGATTAACTGATTTTAATCATCCCTGCCAAATAATGGCTGACATTTTCACTGTCCTTGAGCATAGAGGTAATCTAGATAATTTAAAAGTAAGCTATGTTGGCGATGGAAATAATATTGTACATTCATGGTTAATGCTAGCTCAAAAAATACCCTTTCACTTTTCAATTGCATGTCCGGAGGGATTTGAACCTGATCAAACTTTAGTAGACAAAGTGAATCAAAGTGGTATATCCTCTGTTGAAATTGTGCATGATCCTTTCAAATCAGTTAAAGATTCAGATGTGGTTTACACTGACGTTTGGGCATCTATGGGACAAAAAGAAGAAGCAGAAGAAAGAAGAAAATTATTTTCTAAATTTCAAATTAATGACCAACTTATGAGCTCTACTGGTAAAAATACATTCTTTATGCATTGTTTACCAGCAGAAAGAGGTGTTGAAGTAACTGATTCTGTATGCGATTCTTCCTATTCAATTATTTTTGATCAAGCAGAAAATAGAATGCATGCTCAAAATGCTATAATGCTAAAGTTGATGGAATCTATATAAAATAAATAATATATCACAATAAATCTCTCGTCTATAAATATAAATATTAATTCAAATTTATTTATTTTCTAGTAATATTAGTTTATGTGTTTCAAATCACATATAAATGTCCTCAATTATTATATTTTTAATCGATATTTATAAACTGATTATAAAAAAAATTAAATGCTTTGTTTTTATGCTAAGAATCGTTACTTTTTAGCCTTAGAATAAGTGTGCATCTCTCGTGGGGAGAATCAAAAATTAGGAGGATAAGTCTAGAACTGATTTTGTGAGTAGGTCAACATTTTTCATTTCTATTCTTACAAACATTAAATAAACAATTATGGAGGAGAATCATAATGAGAACCCGATTCTTTAACTTTATAGGAGCTTTAATATTTGTAACAAGCTTTATTAACGCTCAACTTTTCATTTCTGAAGCTGCCGAAGGCTCAAGTAATAATAAATATCTTGAGTTTTACAATGCAGGTAGCGAAACAATAGACCTTTCAGGTTTTGCATATCCAAATGTATCGAATGCACCATCTGTTCCAGGAGAATATGAATACTGGAATGCTTTTGATGATGGCGCTTTGGTTGCACCAGGAGATGTTTATGTGGTATGTCATGGATCAGCTGATGCTACTATTCAAGCTGAATGTGATGAAACATTTACATACTTGAGTAATGGTGATGATGGATTTTGCTTAGTATCTGGAACAACAGATAATTATTCAATATTAGACTGTGTAGGAGATTGGAATGGTGATCCAGGTTCAGGTTGGGATGTTTGTGGTGATGGCTCAACAAAAGATCATACCATTGTAAGAAAGTCTTCTGTTTTATCTGGCAATGGAGGTGATTGGTTTTCTTCTGCTGGAACTAATGCAGACGATTGCGAATGGATAGTGTACGACCAAAATGAATGGTCATATGTGGGTTCTCACACAGTTGAAGTTGCAACAAATAACGAAATTAGTTTAGGTGCAGCTACAGATAGTACACTAGAAGTTTTATATAGCAGCGATGTTTCTTTTGCAGGTTTTGAGTTTAATATTTCAGGAGCAACAGTAAATAGCGTTTATGGTGGTGTTGCAGCTGATGCCGGACTTCAATTAATAACTAATGACAACAAAGTTTTAGGGTTCTCTTTCAGTGGCGCAGAAGTGCCTGCTGGAAATGGTGTTTTAGTTAATTTAGGCATTACTGTAGTTGATTTTGACGCATGTTTATCAGGGGTAATTATTGCTGATTCAAATGCTGATGAAATCAATTTTAATACAGGTGATTGTGTTACTCTTCCATGTATAAATGATGCTGATGGTGATGAGGTTTGTGATGAAAATGAAATCGCAGGTTGTACAGATTCTTCAGCTTGTAATTTTGATGAAAATGCAACTGATGAAAATGGTTCTTGTACTTATATAGCTGAAGGTGCTTGTGATTGTGCGGGTAATGTAGTTGATGAATGTGGTGAATGTGGAGGTTCTGGCGTATTTGATGAATGTGGTGTTTGTAATGACGATTCAAGCGATGACTGTGTTCAAGATAGTTGTGGAATTTGGGGAGGTAATGGTAGCTCATGTAATCCAGCGGCTAACTTATTCTTTTCAGAAGCTGCTGAAGGTTCAAGTAACAATAAATATTTTGAGGTATATAACTTTACTGATGCACCAGTTTCCTTAGGTGCATACGCTTTTGCTACAGTTGGTAATGCGCCATCTGTTGAAGGTGAATATGAGTATTGGAATGAATTTGATGCAGGAGCGGTAATTGCTCCTGGTGATGTATATGTTGTTTGTCATGGCTCAGCTGATCCAATAATTCAAGCTGAATGTGATGAAACTTTTACGTATTTAAGTAATGGTGATGATGGTAACTGTCTAGTCTATGGTTACCCTGATAGTTACGAAGTATTAGATTGTATTGGTGATTGGAATGGCGATCCAGGTTCAGGTTGGGATGTGTGTGGTGATGGCTCAACAAAAGATCATACTTTAGTAAGAAAAGCTGAAACTGAATCAGGAAATCCTAATTGGTTAGAATCAGCCGGTACTAACTCAGATGACTGTGAATGGATTGTTTTAGATCAAAATGATTGGTCAAATTTAGGCTCTCACACATATGCATGTTTAGATTTAGATGCTGATAATATATGTGATGATGTTGATGAGTGTATTGGTGATTATGATCCATGTGGTATTTGTAATG
>CAZYFB010000041.1:0-10477 GCA_964646655.1 uncultured bacterium | reverse complement strand
ACAATTTGTTTCTTTATTATTTTAATATAAAATTTTAATTTAGACTATGAATTTTTTATCACTAAAAAACCTAAGATTATCAGTTATTGTAATAACACTATTATTTGCAGTGCTTTTAGCATATGAAGTTTTTTTCCTAGTTGTAAATAGTAATCGAAATGAAGTGTTTCCTGACTCTGATATGCCTCCTCAGGAAAATTCAAGTGGGTTGTTCAGTTCTTACATAGGAGAAAACTCCGATTATTTAGAGATGAAAGCTAAAAGTGCCATAATGATAGATTTTGATAGAGACAATGATTTAGATTTATACTACGGGTTTTCTAAATCCTATTTTTTTGAAAATGAGGATGGTTTTTTCACTGAAATGACCAATATATATAATATTGAAAATTCAGGTAGTACAGGTTTAGTATCAGGTGATATTGATAATAATGGTTATCCAGATATTTTAAAATGGCGTTTTACACCATCAACAAGCACCAGCCTTGAAGATAGTTACAATACCGAGTTTGATAATTCACCTCATCAAATTATTATGAATCATGGAAATCATATTTATGAAACTAAAGAATACTTGCCTTCTTTCTTAGTACCATTTATTCATAGCCAAGGCTTTATTGATGCAGATTTAGATGGTGATTTGGACATTGTAATAATTGAAGATAAATTTTTCAATCAATTTCATCTTTTTATAAACGAAGGTTTTAATAATTCAGGCGAACCAATTTTAAGAAATGCATTTATACAGTCAAGATTAGATACTAGTTCATCCAGAGCACTTGCAATTATTGATTATGATAATGATGGTGATCAAGATGTATATATTCCTCGTAAGTTTGGAATAAATTGGATGTTAGAAAATCAAACATTATCAAGAGTTGGTGATGAAGTGGTATATAATTCTAATCCAAATCCATTTTTTGTGGAAGTAGCTCTTAATAAAGGAATTGATGATTTTAATGCTAGCCCAACAGGAAGTACTGGGTATGGTGCTGCATGGGGCGATTTTGATAATGATGATAATTTTGATTTATATCTTTCAAATTGGGGTGATAATATTTTATTTAAGAATAACCAAGGTGCATCATTTATTAATCTTAGTAACGAAGTAGCTTTAGAATCAGATTCATTAAGTAATGGTTCTGCATGGGGTGATTTTAATAATGATGGATATTTGGATATATGGGCTGCTAATATAAAAAATGAAGATGATTTATTTTTAAATTCCGGTGATGGTGAATGGGATGCTTCCTTTACACCTTTTTTTCAATCGGCAACTCAGGATGTTGTTCCCGGTGATTATAACAACGACGGATGGCTAGATGTTTTTGCTCCTGGATTACAGATGATTGGTGGTAATAATGGCCCTAAATATACAAGTTTACTCTACGAAAATATTTCACCAGATTCTTTAGTTACAATTAATAACTGGTTGAAACTAGATTTAGAGGGTTCTGTGGTAGGAATACCCAATCAAGGCTGGTCAGCCAATGCTAATCGTTCCGCTATTGGTGCGAGAGTTATTGTCCATTTACCAGATAAAAATATTTCAAGAGAAATAATTGCAGGCAAAGGTCACGGTAGTATGGACCCTTTACAGTTACATTTTGGTTTGGGTGAATATAATAGCATTGATAGTATTACAGTGAAATGGCCAAGTTTAGATATTAATACGAATCAGCCTAAGAAAATTATTTATCAAGGCCCAATTCAGTCCAATCAAAGATACACAATTTTTGAAGATATTAATTATTTGTTAACATTTGGTAAGGGTGATACTAATAATGATGGTGTAGTTAATGTGCTTGATGTCTTATCCTCAATTAATTATTTCTTTGATGAATCATTGTTCAATCAAGAGCAATTATGGTGTTCAGACATGAATTCAGATAATTCACTCGATATAACTGATATTGTTTTTCTTGTGAATTTTATTTTTGTACATTAGCATGTCATGCAAAAATATCGCATTATATCTTTTATTGTTGTCCATCTTCTAATATTAGCTCACGTTTTTTGGTTTAAAAATAGTCAATTAGGAAGTTTTGACTTCCAGGAATTTTTTGATCGTTTCATTGGTCAGGGCATATTAAATGCTGGCTCAATTATGGTAATTTTTGCTTTTTTTTCAACGCTAATTTTTGGACGCTTTTTTTGCGGTTGGCTTTGTCATTTTGGTGCTGTTCAAGAACTTGCTTGGTGGTTTTTTGATAAGATTGGAATTAAACCTAAAACTATTAATTCCAGGCTTCTTACTTTTCTGCCATTATTTATTTTATTCAATTTTTATTTAATTCCAAATCTATCTACAGCACTTGGTAACAATACAGATTGGCAATTGTCATTAAATTTATCATATCCTGAGGTATGGAGATTTTTGCCTGGATTTGTAATTGGTAGTTTAACTTTTATTGTTGATGGTTTTCTGATTGTTTATTTTTTAGGTAGAAAAGGTTTCTGTAGATTTGTCTGTCCTTGGGGGGCTTTTTTAAAATTTCCAACTTCTTTATCAACATTCAAAGTTAGAAAAGTTGATGAGTGTACTAATTGTAATATGTGCACCTCTGGTTGCCCAATTGGGATTGATGTTAGTTATGAAATCAATACATATCAAAAGGTGATAAATTCTAATTGTACTTCATGTATGATTTGTATAGATGACTGCCCTGAGAAAGCATTGAAATATAAATTTAAAAATCCTGTTAGTGATTATGATAAGATTAGTTTTTCAGATTTTACCTACCAAAAAGCCAGCTATATAAATGAAAAAATAAAAGCTAAATTCATATCATTAAGAGATAATGATATTTTTATTATCCCATTTTGTTTGTTGTTTGGATTACTTTTAGATGGGTTATTTCATTTTGGTCACATGTTAGCATTTGGGGTAGCATCGATTGTTTCTTTAATTATATTTAATGTGAATATTTCTATAATCATGAGAAGAATATTATTTATTTCCTCAATTATATTTATGTTTTTTAACGGCTTTTTAAAATTTTCACAATATAATGCAATGAATTTATATGAGCAGAAAAATTTTCAAAAAGCTATTCCCTACTTTGAAAATTTAGTAAATTATTATCCTATGGAAATTGGTAAATATCACGCATATCTAGGGGTTTGTTATTTAGAATTAAATGATTTAAAAAGCAGCTGGAAACATTATAAGATTGCTCAAAAAATTATTCCTAATAATCCTAACATAATTCATTTGGGTAGTATTTTAGAAAGAATAAAATGATTATTATAATTGATAATTATGATTCGTTTACATATAATCTTTATCAGTATGTTGGATGTCAGTATGATGATGTGCATGTTTACAAAAATGATGATATAATACTTGATGATTTAAAAGCTGATCATTTGAAAGCAATAATTTTTTCACCTGGCCCTGGCCAACCTTCAAAAGCTGGTAAAATGCCTCAAATAATTGAAACTATGAAATTTACAGTGCCATTGCTTGGAATTTGTTTAGGTCACCAGGCTATAATTGAAAATTTTGGCGGTGTAATTGATAATGCAAATGAAGTTTGTCATGGTAAAGTTCATACAATTAAACACTATTCAAACTGTTTAATTTTTGATGATATTAAACCTACTTTTAATGCAACAAGATACCATTCATTAGTTGCATCTAAAATTAATTTTCCTGAATGTTTAGAAATTACAGCAAAAACTGATGTAGATGATGAGATTATGGCATTTAAACATAAATCAAAGCATATATATGGTCTTCAGTTTCATCCTGAATCTATTGAAACTACTTATGGAATGAAGATGATTGAAAACTTTATCAATGAAATTAAATAATAATATTATAAAATTTTATCTTTCAGGTGATAAATCCATTGCAATTCGAGCTTTAATTTTATGTATTTATTATAAAGGGATTCATAAAATTTACAATCTTCCAAACAATGATGATGTTAAATCTACATTGAGTGCATTAAATAAAATAGGACTTAAGTTTAAATTAATTAAAAATGGCATCCAACTTAATTCAACTAAACTGAAATTAAATAATTTAGAGATTGATTGCAATGAATCAGCTACTGCCGCAAGATTATTAATGGGATATTTTTCAGGATTAAATATAAAAACTATAATAAAAGGTCAAAAAACATTAAAAAACCGGCCTATGGAACGAATAATTAATCCCCTTAAGTCTGTTGGGGTCAATATTAAATCTAATGATCAATTATTACCATTGCAGATACTTGGTTCAGATTATTTAAAGCCATTAGATATAAAATTAGAAATAGCCAGCGCTCAGATAAAATCTGCATTAATACTGTATGCAATGAGTATAAATGGTGAAAGCAAGATAGGTGGCTTGATAGATACTAGAGATCATCTTGAAAGAATGTTATTATATAATAAATATCCAATTAAAATAAAAAATAATGAAATAAGAATATTAGGAAATTCAAATAATATTAAAAATTTAAATATAAAGATACCAGGAGATATATCTAGTGCCTCCTTTTTAATATGTGCGTCAATATTATCAAAGAATTCAAATATACAGATTATGAATGTATGTATAAATAAATATCGTACTGGGTTTATTGACGTTGCATGCAAAATGGGTGCAAAAATTATCATTAAAAATAAAAGAAATATTAATGGTGAAAGTGTTGGCGATATTTATGTTTTAAATGGGGAAAAATTAAAAGGCATTAATATAGATAAAAATATTGTACCAAATATTATAGACGAAATCCCAATAATTTCAATTTTAGCAATAAATGCAGATGGTAAAACAACTTTCAATGGAATTAGTGAGTTAAGAGTAAAGGAATCTGATAGATTGAAAGCTATCATAAGTAACATTAAGTTAATGAATGGAGATTCAGCAGAGCTTAAAGATAATTTAGTAATAAACGGTAATAAAAAGTTGCATAATACAACTATATCTAGCTTTAATGACCATAGAATTTTTATGTCGTTTTATATAGCCAATAAATTGATTAATAAAAATTATAAGGATAAAACTAATGATAATTGTTACCAAAAAACATTTCCAAATTTTATTGATGAAATGGATAAGGTTATAAATTGAAAAAGATTTATTTAATAGGTGAAAATATTAAACAAAGTTTAAGCCCCAAAATACATAAGTATATATATGAACAAATGAAGCTGGATGCAGATTATGACATTTATGACATAGCAGATAAATCACAGATTAATAAAATTATGGATAAGGTATTAAATAATGATATATATGGATTAAACATTACAACACCTTACAAATCATATGTATTTGATAAAGTAAAAATTATGAGTAAAAAAGCTCAAAAAATTGGATCAATAAATTGTATTGATACTAATTTAAAGGGATATAATACAGACTGCTATGGATTTATGAAGATGATTTCAAGAAATAATATAAATCTTGCTAATAAAAACATACATATTTTAGGATCAGGTGGAGCTTCAAAAGCTATATTATATGCATTAAATGTAATTGGATATAATTCAATTCGTTCGTACAATAGGCAGAATATCAATCAAATTATAGATTTAGATTTAAATAATAATGATATTGTTATTAATTGTACACCAGAACATTTTATTAATGACAGTAAAGATTTTTTTAATATGTTTATAATGAAAAAATTTACATGGATTGACTTATTGTACACAAAGTTATCAACAAATAATTATAATATAATCCAAGAAAATCATTCTAAATTATATTTAAATGGTATTGACATGCTAATTTATCAAGCAATGGCATCAATAAATATTTGGTTTAGAAAAGATATCGAAAAAAATGTAGATTTTAATAATTTAAAATTATCGATAAAAAGGTAGAATATGCTTACAAAATTAAATTTTTTAACTGCTGGTGAATCTCATGGAAAGGCTCTTATTGGAATTATTCAAGGTTTACCTGCTGGATTAGAGATTTCTCAGGAATATATTAATACTCATTTGGCCAGAAGGCAGCTAGGATATGGTAGAGGTGCTAGGATGAAGATTGAGTCCGATAAAGTCCAAATTATTTCTGGTGTAAGACATGGTAAAACTATTGGCTCTCCTATTTCTCTAATGATTGAAAATAAAGATTATGAAAATTGGATTGATAGGATGGGAATAGATCCTCCATCAGGTGATATTAATAAAATTACATTACCACGTCCTGGTCATGCAGATTTATCAGGAATAAATAAATATGATTTTGATGACATAAGAAATGTTATCGAAAGATCTTCTGCGAGAGAAACAGCTATGAGAGTTGCTTTAGGTGCAATTTGTATGAAGTTTCTTGAGGATATTAAGATTTCAATTCATAGTAGAGTTTTAAGTATTGGGCAAGTATTAGATTCATCTATATTAACTGATAAAGATTATATATCATTAAATAAGAAAGTTGATAATACTAAATTTAGGTGTTTTGATGAATCATTGGAACAAAATATGATTGATGTAATTGATGATTGTAAAAGTAGGGGTGATTCTATTGGTGGTGATATAGAAGTTGTTGCACTTGGTTTACCATATGGATTAGGTAGTTATATACAATGGGATAAAAAATTAAATTCAATTATTGCATCATTATTATTATCAATAAATGCATTTAAATCTCTTACCATTGGAGCTAAAGGAAATTCTTTTGGAAGTGAGTATCATGATGAAATTGAATGGAATGAAAACGAATATAAAAGGTTATCAAATAGCGCTGGTGGAATAGAAGGGGGTATGAGTAATACATCTCCATTATTATTAAATATGACTATGAAACCAATATCATCATTGAGTCGCCCCTTAAAGTCAGTTGATATAAAAACAAAAGAATCAAAAGTTGCCCATAAAGAAAGATCTGACACCTGTGCAGTTCCTGCTGCATCAATTATATGCGAGCATATGTTATCATTTGCTATTACAGATTTACTATTGGATAAATTTGGAGGAGATTCAATGAAGCAATTTAAAGCACACTATAAAATAAGTGCTAAATTTTAATAATGATTAAAAAGGTATTTATTATTGGAATGATGGGTGTTGGAAAGACTTCTGTGGGTTTCAATCTCTCAAATGAATGTGGTATTAAATTTATTGATACAGATGATTGTCTTGATATAAATAGCCTAATAAACAATAGCTCTAACAATAAATTTAGACATCAAGAGTATGAAGAAATTCTAAGATGTAGTAAACTTAATCAAAAATTAATAATATCCACGGGTGGTGGTTCTGTAACAAATCAAAAGAATAGACATATTATAAGCACTTTCTTTTGTATATATCTGTATGCATCATCAAATGAAATAATTAAACGTTTAAAAAGGGAAGATAAATTTAGACCATTAATTCAGTCAAACCCTAAAAGTGCGATAAATAACGATTTATTTAAAAAAATATACGATGATCGTATAAAATATTATGAAAACCTATCAAATTTAACAGTAAATACTGATAAGTTAAGTTTAAATGATACTGTTAAGTTTATTAAAAATGAGCTGATAAAGCATGAATTTATCAATTAATACAAAAGAAAAATCATACAATATATTTGTTGATGATCATATTAATCATAATTTTTATGATTATGTTAATAAAGTTAATAATGGGCAAAAGTTTATTGTGTGCTATTCAGAGAAATTAAATGTTTTTGCATCTAATATTATTTCTAATTTAGAGTCTAATGAGGTTAATGTTAAAAAAATTAAAATTCTTGATGGAGAAGAAAATAAAAATTTTTCTAATGTAAATAAGCTTATTGATTCTTTAGATAAGTTGAATTGTAAACGAGATACATTTTTGATTTCTTTAGGTGGAGGTACTACAGGAGATATTGTGGGTTTTTTAGCATCAATTTACATGAGAGGTATTAATTATATTAATATTCCAACAACATTATTAGCTATGGTTGATTCATCAATGGGTGGAAAAACTGGTGTAAATATAGATACCGCTAAAAATATAATTGGTACATTCCACCAGCCTTATGGAGTTTTTATAGGCACAAAATTTTTGGATACATTAAGCGCAAAAGATATTAGGAGTGGATTAGGTGAAATAATTAAATATGGTTTAATTGATAATTTAAATTTATTAGAAGTTGTTTGTCAAAATTATGATTGTATAATACAACTAAAAGATAAGATATTAATCAAAAAAATTATTTTAGAAAGCTGTAAAATCAAAAAGAAGTTTGTAGAAAAAGATGTGAATGATAATAATTATCGCAATATCTTAAATTTTGGCCATACATTTGGTCATATTATTGAGATGAAATATCAATCAAAAAAAATATCACATGGTGAGGCAATTTTAAATGGTATTTATTTAAGTATTAAATTATCTTATTTCAAAGGTCATATGACTAAAGCAACGTATTCTATTATATTAGAAAAATTTAAAAGACTAAATGTTGAATATTCACATAAGTTAGATTTTGACGATTTAAAATTAATTAATAAAGATAAAAAAACAAGTTCTAAACATATGAGATTTATTCTTCTTAAAGATATAGCAAAGCCTGTTATTGTTGATGATATTAAATTTAAAGATTTAAAGGAAGTAATTTAAATATGAAAATTTTGATCTTACATGGACCCAATCTTAATCTTTTGGGCAAACGAGAATTAGAAATTTATGGAACCGAAACACAAAAAGATTTATTTCAATTTATTAAAAATAAATCTTTAAATATTGATTTATCTTTATTTCAATCTAATCATGAAGGAGTAATTATAGATAAAATTCATGATTCTGATGGTATTTTTGATGGAATAGTTTTCAATCCTGGTGCATTTTCTCATTATTCTTATGCCATAAGGGATGCAGTATCATCTGTAAATATTCCAATTGTTGAAGTTCATTTATCTAATGTAAAAAATAGAGAAGAGTTTAGAAAAAATTTAGTTATTTCAGATGCCTGTTTATTTACTATAATAGGCAAAGGTAAATTAGGGTATATTGAAGCAATTAATAAATTACAGGAAAACAAATGAAGCAAAAAAACTATATCGATATACACAAAGGAGCAACTTTCATATATATATTATCATTAATGTACATTTTTAATGATCGCTTATCTATTCAATCAAATAATAATATAGCTATATATATATATTTAGCTTTACATGGTACATATGGAATATTGTGGGTACTAAAGAGTAAGATTTATCCAGATAGACAATGGGAATCCAAATGTTCAGTTTGGTATGGTTTATTAATTTGGATTGGCTTATCTTTATATTGGATTGCTCCTTATATTATTTTGACACATAATATTCCAAATAATATTAGTCCATCAAATTGGTATCTTGCCATGTGTATCTCAATGTATATATTTGGTGTTTTTTTTCACTTTACTTCAGATATGCAAAAATTCATTCAACTAAAATATAACCCTAATCATTTAATTACAAATAATATGTTTTCAAAGATTAGAAACATCAATTACTTGGGAGAGTTATTAATATATTTAGGATTCAGCCTATTGGCACTAAGCTGGATACCAGTTACAGCTTTAATTATTTTTATAATCATTATCTGGATTCCCAATATGATTAAAAAGGATAAATCATTATCTAGATATGACGAATTTTCAGATTATAAAAAAAATACAAATATTCTTTTCCCATTTATTTGGTAATATTTAATGATTATACATGTATTAGGCACAGCTCAAGATGGAGGTTACCCTCATGCTGGATGTAAAAAAAACTGTTGTAAATCTGTTTGGAATAATCCACATTTACATAGATTGCCAGCCTGCCTAGCAACAGTTGACATAAAAAACAGAAAATTTTATTTATTTGATATTACGCCTAATCTGAAAGAGCAGCTTCATTTTTTAGAATCTTATAATTGTGAATTAGCTGGTGTTTTTATTACTCATGCTCATGTTGGTCATTATTTAGGATTGATGGATTTAGGTTTAGAGATCATGAATGTAAAAAATATACCAGTTTATGTAATGCCTAGAATGAGAAACTTCATAGCTAACAATCAGCCTATGAATCAATTAGTTGAAAATAAAAATATTAATTTGGTTGAAATATGCGAACAAAATGATATACTTTTTGAAAATTTTAAAGTTACACCTTTTGAAGTTCCTCATAGAAATGAACTATCTGAAACGGTTGGTTATCAAATAACTATTAATCAAAAAAATATTATTTTCATACCTGATATTGATAGTTGGGATCAATGGAATCATAGTTTAATTGATTTAGTAAAAAATAATGATTTATTATTTCTTGATGGCACCTTTTATAATAAAAGTGAAATTAAAACTAGGGATATTTCAAAAATACCACATCCTGAAATAGGGGATACAATTAAAAAATTATCCCAATTAAATAATAAAGATAAACAAAAAGTTCAATTTATACATATGAATCATACAAATCCAATATTAAGACCAAATTCAGTTGAATTTTTAAACTTAAAGAAAAATAAATTTAATATTGCTAAAGAAAATCAAAGTTTTAAGTTTTAATATACATAT
>CAZYFB010000040.1:0-10822 GCA_964646655.1 uncultured bacterium | reverse complement strand
ACCAACGCCTGTTGCAGCTCCTTGATAAGGCTCTACTGCTGAAGGATGGTTATGAGATTCAATTTTAAAAGCAGTTGCTAGATTATTACCCAAGTCAACTAAACCAGCATTCTCTTCACCCGCATCAACTAAAAGCTTTCCTCCAGATCTTGGTAATGTTTTTAACATTTTTATGGAGCTTTTGTAAGAACAGTGCTCTGACCACATAACTGAAAATATTCCAAGCTCTACATAATTAGGATCTCTACCTAAAATCTCTTTTATATAAGAAAATTCATCATTACTAATCCCATGTTCTTGAATTATTTCTTCCGTTATCTCTGGATATTTTATATCTAATTTCATCCCTATACCCTTTCAAGTTTAGCAGTAAAATGTCTTAATGTTCTACTTTGATAGATAATTTTAAATCCCTTTATTTTATGAGACTTATCTTTAATTTTTTTCATTACCTCAATCACATAATCAATATGACTTTGAGTGTAAGTTCTTCTTGGAATTGCAAGTCTAACTAATTCATTTTTTGAATAAAATGGATTACCATCTGAATCATTACCACCAAACATTAAGCTGCCAATTTCAGAAGTTCTAATTCCTCCTTCTATATACATTTGACATGCTAAGGCTTGCCCTGGAAAGTTTTCTATAGGTATGTGTGGTAAGAATTTTTTAGCATCAATGTATATAGCGTGTCCTCCAGTAGGATTAATAATCGGAATTTTTAAAGAGTTTAATTTCTCACCAAGATATTTAGTTGATTCAATTCTATATCTTAAATAATCCTCTTCTACAACTTCCTTCAGTCCGTATGCAATAGCCTCAAGATCTCTCCCAGATAATCCACCATATGTGGGAAAACCTTCTGTCAATATCAATAAATCTTTCTTTTTCTGTGCTAGGCTGTCGTCATTAGTGCAAAGAAATCCACCTATGTTAGCAATTGCATCCTTTTTCGCACTTACAGTGCAACCATCAGCATATGAAAACATTTCTTGCACTATTTCTTTAACTGTAGTGTCTTTATAGCCTTTTTCATTAATCTTAATAAAATAGGCATTCTCAGCGAACCTACAAGCATCTAAATAAAAAGGAATGTTATACTTTTTTGCAATCTTTGATACCATTTTAATATTATCCATTGATACTGGTTGACCGCCACCGGTGTTATTAGTTACAGTTAACATAATAATTGGAACTTTAGAAATATCAGTTTCATTTAGAAACTTTTCTAGCTTGATTGTATTCATATTGCCCTTAAAAGGATAATTTGAATTGAAATCATTCGCCTCGTCACAAACAAAATCTATAGGCTTAGCTTTAACTTCTAAAATATTTGCTCTTGTTGTATCAAAATGATTATTACTAGGTATTGCGTCCCCATCATTTGCTATAGTAGAAAATAATATTCTTTCTGCTGCTCTACCTTGATGAGTTGGTATAACATTTTTAAATCCCGTTAAATCCTTAATTATAGATTCAAATAAAGTAAAGCTATCACTACCTGCATAAGACTCATCTCCAAGCATAACTCCTGCCCACTGACGACTGCTCATTGCTCCTGTGCCCGAATCAGTTAATAAGTCAATAATAACATCTTTTGCTTTTATTAAAAAAAGATTATTAAATGCATCATCTAAAATAACTTTTCTCTGCTCAGAAGTGTTCATTTTTATTGGTTCAACAGATTTAATCCTAAACGGCTCAATAATTGTTTTCAATTATATACTCACTTTCAAAATAATGTTAAGTCTTTGTTGTTATCATTGTAATCTTTTTTATCAGACTCTTTAACAGGTTCTGTCTCTTGTATAGGTTCATCTATAGTTTGTTCAACATCAATAAATTTAAATCCACTCATTCTCATCATTGTAGGCAACTTATTTCCAGAGGCCTTCCATCCTTTAATATCAATAAAATCTATAACTGATATTAATTTTTCTTTCTTTTCACCATTTTTTACTCTGTAAGAAAATTTCAAAGATGGATTTTGATTTATTGTAGCCTTAATAAATTTTGACCCTCTTGATTCATCTACAAAAGAAAACATTCTGTCAACTAAATTTGTTTCAATCTTAAATCTTTTAAGGTAATATGATTTTTTAGCACCTATATAATGTAAACACGTAATAAGGTCATTATTATCAAATTTCTTGAAAATTTCTACATCAGAAAGGTTAAATCTTCTATTTAAATCAATTGTTGTTAACTCGTAATCACCAGTTTTGTAAATAATTAATAATTTATCATCAACTTCAAATCTACCAACCAAATCACCTCTTTCATCATAATTTAATTTACCAATATCTCTTTCTAGCCATACTTTTTTTCCTCCAAAAGTTGAGCTACCAATTTCTGATTGAGTAATTTTTCTTATAGGATATTTTGTTAAAATATTACCTTTTGACAATCTATTTTTAATAAGGATTTCACCAAAATCATACTCATACTCTTTTATCTTAGCCTTTGCTTTAAAATGTAGATTAACTTTTATAGTCTCAGACTCACTATTAGGGTTACCAGTAATATATAAAATTTTGCTTTGATCAATATTTTTTGCAATAGGATAAATCTTGTCTCTAATAATAGATTCAATTGAAAATCTTTTGATATACGATTTTTTATCAGAATTATTTAAATAAACAACATTATAAATCATATGCCTATCTTTCTTCTTCCATAAACCAGCATACATAATATCCTTACCAACAAATTTTTTCTCATCTACTTTTGTTACTAAATATGACCCATCTTTTCTAAAAACTATAATATCATCAAATTCAGAACATTCGCAAAGTAGTTCACAACTTTTTAATGAAAAACCACAAAAACCTTGCTCATAATCAATATATAATTTTTTATTGGTTAACGCTGCCTGCTTTACTTTAATCGTATCAAATTTTTCAATCTTAGTTTTTCTAAATTTATTCTTACCATATTTTTCCAATATTTTCTCAAAAAAACGTATTGTGTATTCCTTAATATGTGTAATATCGTTTACGACTTCTTCTAAATTATTTTCAAGTGAAAATAGCTTATCTTTTGTTTTGTCAACATCATACCTTGATATTTTCTTAATTTTTAATTCTGTTAAATATATTATATCATTTTCTGTTAAAGATTTTTTTAATTGATCTAAAAATGGTTCAAGAGCATTTTTAATTATGTCAATCACTTCAGGCCAATCACTTGCATTTTCAATTAATCTATAAATCTTTTTTTCTATAAATATCTTTTCTAGTGATAATAGGTGCCATTTTTGCTCTAAATCAGATTTTTCTAACTCTAATTCACGCATTAGTAAATCTCTAGTTTCATATACAGAGTCAGTTAATACTTCATTAATATTTGTAAAAACTGGTTTGTTGTCTTTAATCACACAACAATTTGGAGAAATAGATATTTCACATTGCGTAAATAAATATAATCCATCAATTGTTTTATTAGGTGAAATTCCTTTAGGAAGATTAATTGTAATGTTAACTTCTTCAGCTGTATTGTCTTCAATATTTTTAATCTTTATCTTCCCATTATCATTGGCTTTTAAAATAGAATCTATTAAAGAGCCTGTACTAACAGAATAAGGAACACTTTTGATAATAATTTGATCTTTTGATGAAATCTCAATATCACTTCTCAATCTGACCTTACCTCCCTTTTTACCCATTTTATAATCATCAACGTCTATAAATCCGCCATTATCAAAATCGGGTAAAATTCTAAAGGTTTTTTCATTTAAAATGGATATTGAAGCTTTTATAAGTTCTTGAAAATTATGCGGTAAGATTTTTGTTGATAACCCAACTGCAATACCATCTACACCATTTAGAAGAAGAATTGGAAATTTCATAGGTAAAACTATTGGCTCTTTATTTCTACCATCATATGAATCTTGAAAATTAGTTAATCGTTTATTAAAAGAAATATCAATTGCAAAATTTGATAACTTTGCTTCAATATATCTAGGTGCAGCAGCCTTATCTCCAGTTCTAATATCACCAAAATTACCCTGAGTTTCAATTAACATACTTCTATGTGTTAAATTAACTAATGCATCTCCAATGGATGCGTCACCATGAGGATGATATTTCATGGAATGACCAATAATATTTGCAACTTTATGAAATCTGTTATCATGCATCTCAAACATGGAATGTAATATTCTGCGTTGAACTGGCTTTAAACCATCTTCAATTTTTGGAACTGCCCGCTCCAAAATTACGTATGATGCATAATCTAGGTACCATTCTTGATAAAATTTATCTAAATATTTCATCTAAAAATCATTCCTACTAATTATTTCTTCATGCTTTAAATTATTAATAATAAACTCTTGCCGATCTTGTGTATTTTTACCCATATAGTAGCTTACAACATCAGATATGTCAGATTCATGATTAATTATAATTGGCTCTAATTTTATATTAGCTCCTATAAATGCTTTAAATTCAATTGGAGAAATTTCTCCAAGACCTTTAAAACGTGTTATTTCAGAAGATTTTCCAAGATTATCTTTTGCAACTATCATTTCATTATCAGAATAGCAATAAATTGTTTCTTTTTTATTACGAACTCTAAATAAAGGTGTTTCTAATATGTATAGATGACCTTTCTTAATAAGTTCAGGAAAAAATTGAATAAAAAATGTGATCAAAAGTAATCGTATGTGCATACCATCGACATCAGCATCTGTAGCTATAACAACTTTATTATATCTCAAGCTATCTATACCATCTTCAATATTCAAAGCATGTTGCAATAAATTAAATTCTTCATTCTCATAAACAACTTTTTTCTTCATTCCCAACGTATTTAATGGTTTGCCACGTAGGCTAAAAACTGCCTGAGTTTTTACATTTCTAACTTTTGTAATAGAACCACTTGCTGAATCACCTTCAGTTATAAATATAGTAGAATCATTAGATTCTTGACTATCTTTCTTATCATTGAAATGATACTTACAATCTCTTAATTTTTTGTTGTGCAAATTTGCTTTCTTGCTTCTTTTAGCAGCAATTTTTCTTATTCCAGCTAATTCTTTTCGTTCTTTTTCAGATTGTATAATTCTTTGAAGCAGAGCCTCTGCTGTAGCTTGATTTTTATGTAAATAATTATCTAGCTCATTCTTTAAAAAATCATTAAAAGCTACTCTAATTGTCGGTCCCTCAGGCCCCATATCTAACGAACCTAACTTAGTTTTAGTTTGTGATTCAAATATAGGATTTTGGACTTTTATACTAATTGCTGCAACAATTGAAGACCTAATATCTACTGCATCAAGATCTTTTTTAAAAAAATCTCTAACAGTTTTTGTTAAGGTTTCCTTGAATGCAGATAAATGTGTACCACCTTGAACTGTATTTTGACCATTAACAAAAGTGTAGTATTCTTCACCATATTGATTGCCATGAGTTAATGAGATTTCAATATCACTATTCTTAATATGTATTATAGGATATTTAATTTTTTCAACATTTACCTTAGAGAGTAATAAATCTTTTAGACCGTTTTCTGAAAAAAAACGTTTATTATTAAAGTATATTGACAAGCCAGAATTTAGATATACATAATCTAATATTCTTTCTTCAATATAATTATTTTGAAATTCAAAATCTCCAAAAATTTGTTTATCAGGTATAAATTGTATTTCAGTACCATTTGTTGATGAATCTTGAATTAAATTAAAATCTTCTATGACTTCACCTCTAGAAAAGTCAATCTCTTTTTTTTGTCCATCTCTTATTGAAAAAACCTTAAAAGTTTCAGATAACGCATTAACAGCCTTAGTACCAACACCATTTAATCCAATAGATTTTTTAAATGCTTCAGAATCATATTTACCACCAGTATTTATTTGAGATACACATTCTAAAACTTTTCCTAAAGGTATACCTCTACCAAAATCTCTAATTATAACACAGTTATTTTTAATCTTAATATCAATTTTTTTTCCATAACCCATTACAAATTCATCAATACTATTATCTATAATTTCTTTAATTAAAACATATATACCGTCATCGGAGGATTTGCCGGAACCTAGCTTTCCAATATACATCCCAGGACGTTGCCTAATATGCTCTTTCCAATCTAAGGACTGAATAGAACTTTCATCATAAATGGGTTTTTTATTCATTATAATCTAGCGATTTTGAACTGTTACAAATTGAATATAACTTAAAAACATGCTATTAATATAATAAATCTTTGAGCTAATTCACGAAATGAATTTTAATTATTTTACCTTGAATTTCCTGACCAATGAAGCTTTTCTTTTAGTGTTTGTATGTAACTATAATATGGCATAAAAATTATTTTTGCATAAAATTTTGCTTTACTTACAATAATTGTATCATCTTTATTCAAATTTAATCTGATTTGCCCATCAATTGTTAATGATGCGTCAATAAATGAATTTGAAAACTTTATTTTAATATTTGAATCGGAAGATAATACAATTGGTCTTGCAGATAAGCTGTGTGATGAAATTGGGGTAATAGTTAAAACATCAAGATCAGAATGAACTATTGGACCTCCTGAAGATAATGAATATGCAGTAGAACCTGTTGGAGTACATATTATTATACCATCTCCTTCATAATCATTTATATGCTCATCATGATTCGAAACAATAGTTTTTAATACTCTGCCAGAATTTCCATGATCTATAACCACATCATTGAAACTATAGTAAATTTCTTTGGGGTTAGATTGCTTAAATGTCTTTAATAATACTTTATCTTTTATTACATATTCATTTGCAACAATATGATCTAAAGCTTTATTTAGTGATTCTTCAGTGGACATGGCCAAAAATCCTAAATTACCTATGTGAATTCCTAAAACTGGAACTGATCTAGAGGATAATTTTCTTATGGTTGATAAAATAGTTCCATCGCCTCCAATACTAAAAATATAATCAGATTTATTAATGCAAATGTCAAATGAGTTAACATTTATATTATTATTTAGAACTTTTGAAGAATGATCTTTCAAAAATTCATCAGTCATTAGTAATTCATATCCTTTAACATTAGAAAAGTATTCAGATATTTGATTAATAATATCAAAGAATTTTTCTTTTCTAAAATTACCTGTTAAGGTTATAATTTTATTTTTCATAATTTAATTCTTCAATATCGCCGTTTTCATTTTTAATTAATTTGGTCATCCTTTGATTAGCATGGTTTAGCCTTGATTTGCAAATCTCTGTTATTTTATTAGCTCTTTCATATAAATCTACCATCTCTTCCAATGGTGTTTGATCATTTTCTAATTTAGCTAAAATATCTTCTAACTCTTTCATACCTTGTTCAAAAGTTAATTTATTATTTTTTTCTGTCATTTTTACCCTTATTAGTCTTAAAAACTTTAGTTTTAATTATACCATCTTTTACTTTAATATTTAAATTATCATTTTTATCAACTTGTTTTACTGATTTAACTAAATTTCCATCTTTATATATTATTGAATAACCTCTTTTGACAATATTTTCTGGATTTAGATTTGAAGAAAGATTTGAAAAATATGCAAGTTTTTCATAATTGAAATTCATTCTATCTCTAGTCTTAGTCAATACATAATCATATGTTTTATCTAGTAATATTAATGATTGATTTATTTTATTTTTAAATTTATCATTAGAAATTTGACTTTTAACTCTATTTAATTTATCATTATGATTTGATAAAATATATTTAATTTTATGCAATCCGTGCCTTTTCTTAACATTATCCATATAATTAATATTAGTTTGGATTTTATTTGTTACCAATCGAAAAATTTTATCTGAAAAAAAATCTATATTTTGCAAGCACTGTTCAACTGATGGTGCAATTATTTCAGCTGCAATTGAAGGTGTACCTGCTCTTTTATCTGCAACTAAATCAGATATGGTCGTATCTGTTTCGTGACCAATAGCAGATACAATAGGTATGGATGATTTATAAATCTCATATGCTAATTTTTCATTATTAAAACACCACAAATCTTCTAAAGATCCACCACCTCTAGCTAAAATAACTGCATCAATAGATGTATCTAAATTATTAAAGTCCTTTATAGCAGTAATTATATCTGGAACAGCTTCTTCGCCCTGCATTCTACAATCTCTAATTACGATATTAAGATAGGGTGAGTTTCTATTAATAACGTTTAATATATCCTTAATCACAGAACCAGTTATTGAAGTTATAATACCAATTTTCTTTGGATACAGTGGTAATTTTTTCTTTTTTTTAGAATCAAACAACCCTTTATTATGTAGATCTTTTTTTAAAGCTTCAAATTTAGCCCACAAATCTCCCTGACCTGCCAATGATATACTATTACCTATAAGTTTTAAGGATCCTCCTTTTACCCAGAAAGATGTTTTACCTTCAACTAATACTTCATCACCAACTTTTGGTTTATAATTACTTATTTTTGATTGATAATAAAATATTGCGCAAGGAAGAGTAGCGTTTTCATCCTTAATATTAAAATACATATGACCATTTGGATGAACCGTTAATTGTGATATTTCACCCTTAACGGTGATATTAGAAAAATTAGATTCTACTAATTTGTTTATGTGAGTATTTACTTGAGATACAGTAAATATAAATTGTTTTGCCATGTTATCTTATATTTAACAAAACTTAAGTGCATTTAGACTATTTTTTCTTATGTCTATTTGCTCTTAACCTTTTTTTTCTTTTGTGGGTATTCATTTTTTGTTTTTTTCTTTTTTTACCACAAGGCATTAGCGATTCTCCTTAAAATCCTCTTAAAAGTGATTTATTTACTTCTTTTTTTAATAACTTTGATACCTTAAATGATGGTACAAATCTTTCATTTAATTTTACCTTCTCATTTGTTGCTGGGTTACGTGCTTCTCTTGCTTTTCTTTTTTTAACAACAAAGCTACCAAAACCTCTTATATCAACTCTTTTATTTTTTTTTAATGAAGTAGCTATAGAATTAATTATCCCCTCTAATACTGCCTCTGTTTCAACTTTAGTTAATCCAGTTGCGCTAGATACTTCATTAACAATATCAGCTTTAGTCATATAAAATCCTTTAATTTATTTTAATAAAAGATAGCAAATATCTATATATTCTATCCAAAAATACAATAAATTTTAATTTTTAGTTTTAATAATTAAATTTTGCCCAACTTTAATTAAATCACTTTTTAAGTTGTTCCACTTACGAATATCACTTAATCTGACACCAAATTTATATGATATCTTACTTAATGAGTCACCATATTTAACTTTATAAGTTATGGTTTTTTTAGTATTAGCATTTATTCTTTGATAATCATTAGCTGAAATGAAAATAATTAGTTTTTTTCCAACGTATATAACATTATCATTTTCTCTGATACCATTCCATTTTTTAATTTTTTTAATTGAAGTCTTATATATTGATGCAATTTCACTTAAAGTATCACCAGTTTTAACGGTATGATATATTTTAGTTGTATTAGATGTGTTGATTAGAGATTTAACATATGTATCATATCCTTGTGTAGGTATTTGTAACACTTGTCCTGGTTGTAAATATTTTTTAGCACTTATCTTATTCATAGATGTAATATCTTGTATACGAACATTATATCTTTTAGAAATAAGGGATAAATTCTCGCCTCTTTTAACTGTATGTTCAACAATGAGTAAATTTTTAGTTGATTTCTCATTTAATAAGGTATATAGTGAATCAAAATTATCATAATTTTGATTTGAAGGTAATCGTAGATTGTAAAATAAACTATCTTTTTTAGGTTGAATAATCCCTCTTTTAATTTCAGGGTTATAGATTTGTAAAGTTTTTAAACTAACATTTGAAATTTCAGAAATTTGATTAAAGCTAAGCTGTTTATCAATCTTCTTAGTTATCCAATTCATATCAGGTTCACTGTTTATAGTAAATCCATATTTTTCAGGATTCTTATTAATTAAGAAAATAGCTAAAATTTTAGGGACATAATTTCTTGTTTGTCCTGGCAGTCTATTTAAATCCCAAAAGTTTGTTGAATTTGATCTTTTAATTTCCTTTAAAACTCTTCCTGCACCACAATTATATGCCGCAAATGCTAAATACCAATTCTCACCATTAAGATCTTCTGGGTTAACCTTATCAAAAATTGCTTTTAAATCTTTTAAATATCTTGCAGCAGCATATGTTGATTTGATAAAATCCATACGCTCATCAATAAACCAGTTTTTTTCTAAGCCATACACTTTACCTGTAGAAGCTATAAATTGCCAAGGACCAAGAGCTTGAGCGTATGATAGTGCAACAGGATTTAGTCCACTTTCAATAACAGAAATATAAAATATTTCAGGTGGAACACCCTCCTCTTCTAAAATAGGTAATATTATTTTTTTAAATTTATTAATTCTATTTAACCATAATTGAACACCCTTTTTAGCTCCATTACTACTAAAATATTTTACATTAGTTGCAACCTTACTATTAAATGTAATTGGTATATGTCCTTCTATAAACTCAACAGTTTCATCAACAAATTCTACATCTTCTAATTCTTGTTTATAAAAATAGGCCTGCAACTTTTCTTTGAAAAGTGCCATTGATAAAGGTGATTCTAGCTTGTTAATTGAAACTGATTTGTTTTGGTAATAATCTATACTAGCATTAAGCATCATATTATATTCAATTCTTTTATACTCATCATCAAGACTTAAAGAATCTAAAAACTCAAAGATATTTAATCAACTTTTAAAATTAATTGAGATTAGAAAAATTAAACTGCTTTCGACCCTAATGCTACATTACTTACATTTAATCTTGGCAATCGCTATCGAAGGATAGGGATTA
>CAZYFB010000039.1:0-10847 GCA_964646655.1 uncultured bacterium | reverse complement strand
GTTTTGATTTTTATCTTTATATTGACTCTAATGGTAAACTTTATGATGAAACATGGAAATTTAATAATGCAAAAAATGCATATAGAACTATCCTCGATAAATTTAGATATATTAGGTATGGCTATCCTGGTGATGAACTCTATTTTAGGGTAGGCTCACTCACAAATATTACTGTTGGAAATGGTATATTAGTCTCTAATTATTCTAATGCTATGGAGTATCCAGAAGAAAAAAAAATTGGTTTACAATTAGGTAAAAACTTTCAAAATGCTATTGGTATTGATTTGACTGTCAGTGATTTTAGAAAAACTCCAGGACTTATTGGTTTAACATTAAATTATCCTGTAACTCCAAAGTTCAATGTCTCATTATCATATATTACTGATATTAATCAAACAGGAGCATTGGATGATTCTGATAATGATGAAGTGCCTGATTTTATTGATGACTTTCCTAATAACAGTGACTATTCTATTGATACTGATGGTGATGGTTTAGCTGATGAGTTGGATTTTGATGCTGATGGTGATGGTTTTGACTGGCATATTCATACCGGTTACAATTCATATGAAGAAGCTCTTGCTAATTGGAATTCAGATCTAGAGCTTGATCCAAATGATATAGTAGATAATCAAAAAGATAGAATTACATTTTCAGATCTAAAAGAGTCTGTCTCAGGCTTAGGTTTAAGTTTAACATATTATATCAATGAAAATTTTAAATTCTATTCTGAAGCAGCTAAATTATTATCTAAATGTCAAGATTGCATACTGTCTGATGGTACAGAATGGAGTCCTGGCTATGGTTTAACTCCATTTGGCTTTAGAGGTCATTATGGTCCATTTAGATTTAAAATGGAGTACAGGCATAGTGGTAGACATTTCTTGTATAATTATTGGGATAGGGCCTATGAAATAAATAGGGCCATATTAAATGATTTTAATGGTGAAACTAGGGTCGAGACAAAATCTAATCAATTATTTGAATTTGGTAAACTTCAAGGGCTTTATTTAGATATGGGCGGTAGTTTTTTGAATATCCTTAACATTGGTTTAAGCTATCAAGACTTATCAGGAGAAATGTGGAATAATGAACGTTGGGAAATGGAGCAAAACAATAGAAGTTTTATAACTAGCATTGGATTAAATACCGCTAAAATTCCTCGCTTAAAATATTTTAATGGATTTTATCAAAGAGCTAATGTTAGAAATCCTTTAGATTTTGAAAATCCTGATGAAAACACTATATATGGATATAACCTTGGTGTCGATATATCAGAATCAATGCTTTTAGTATACAAGGTACGATATAGTTACAAATTTAATGGTTTAGATTTAGATGGTAATGCAACTTACAAACAGGAATATTCAATGTTTGTAGAAACTCAGGTAATGTTTTAGTGAAAAGTTCAAAGCAAATAAGAAAAGAATTTATAGATTTTTTTAAATCAAAAGATCACGACTTTATAAGAAGTTCAAGTGTTGTACCTGTAGATGATCCAACACTATTATTTACAAATGCAGGCATGAATCAATTTAAGCCAATTTTTTTGGACAAGGAAAAAACTTTATCTACAAGGTTAGTTAATTCACAAAAATGTATAAGAGTTAGTGGTAAACATAATGATTTAGAAGAGGTTGGAGTAGATGATTATCATCATACTTTTTTTGAAATGCTAGGAAATTGGTCGTTTGGAGATTATTACAAACAAGAAGCAATAGTTTGGGCATGGGAATTATTAACGAAAGTATGGAAAATTGATAAAAAAAGGCTATGGATAAGTGTATATAAAGATGATGATGAAACAGAGCAATTATGGAAATCAAAAACTGACATCGATCACTCTAGAATATTAAGATTTGGAAAAAAAGAAAATTTTTGGGAAATGGGAGAAACTGGACCGTGTGGACCTTGTACTGAAATTCATTATTTTTTTGGAAATAATATTGATGACCAAGATCCAAATGGTGTTAATAATGAAGAAATGTATAGAGAGATATGGAATTTAGTTTTTATTCAATATAACAGATCTAAAGATGGTAGTCTGACAGACCTTCCAAATAAGCATGTAGATACAGGTATGGGGCTTGAGAGAATTTTAAGTGTTCTAAATGATAATCCATCAAATTATGAAACAGATTTATTTAAAAATATCATAGATGACATAAAAAAGATTACTAAGAAAGAATATAGCGTTGGTTTAGATGGAATTCCGCATCGAGTTATTGCTGATCATATAAGAATGCTATGTTTTTCAATAGCTGATGGAGCCATACCAAGTAATGATGGTAGAGGTTATGTTTTAAGGAGGGTATTAAGAAGAGCATCTAGATTTGGTAGAAATTTAGGTATGAAAGATATATTTTTATATAAGTTAGTAGACGCTGTCATAAGAGTTATGGGTGATTCATTCCCTGAAATAGAAGAGAAAAAAAAGCATATCATCAATGTAATTAAGTCTGAAGAGGAATCTTTTAATCAAACACTAGATAATGGTTTAGATGTTTTTGAAACTATTGTTAAAAATCTTAGTAGCAATGATCTTTTATCTGGGTCAGATGCTTTTAAATTATATGATACATATGGCTTTCCTTTTGATTTAACTAAATTAATGGCTAAAGAAAAGAATATCAAGGTTGATGAAATGGGATTTGATAAATGTATGAAAGAGCAAAAACAAAGATCTAGATCACAATCAGATTTCAATATAGTTGACGAAGGAATTTCTTGGGTTGAAATTGAAAATATTGAAAAATCAAATTTTGTTGGTTACGATCAAACTACATCAAAATCTAACATTATTAAATATAGAGCTCTAAATGATGATATTTATGAAATTATTTTATCAGACACACCTTTTTACGGTGAATCTGGTGGACAAGTTGGAGATAAAGGTGTCATTGAAAATGAGGAGCTAAATTTAGATGTTTTTGACACAAAATTATCAGAGAGTCAAATCATCCATAAATGTAAATTAAATAGCGGTGAAATATCATTAAATCAAATTGTAAATTTAAAAATTGATAATCAAAGAAGATTAAAAATTAAAGCTAATCATACAGCAACACATCTATTGCATGAATCTCTTAAAAGAGTATTAGGAGATCATGTTCAGCAATCAGGATCTTTAGTTAATGAGTATAAATTACGATTTGATTTAACTCATTATGAAAAAATAACTAAATCTCAAATAAAGGAAATTGAATACATTGTAAATGAAAAAATACGTTCTAACATTCAATTAAATACAAAAATTCAATCATTTGATGACGCTAAAAGAGATGGTGCAGTTGCATTATTTGGTGAAAAGTATACTGATAAGGTTAGAGTAATTGATGTTCCAGGTTTTTCAAAAGAGTTATGTGGTGGTACTCATGTAGACAGAACAGGTGATATTGGTATGTTTAAAATAATTTCAGAATCATCTTTATCAACAGGTATACGAAGAATTGAAGCTATAACTGGTCAAGAAGTTTTAAATAGAATTCAAGAATTAGATATTATTATTGATCAAACAAAATTAAATCTTCGTACCACAGAGGATAGAATTGTTGAAAAAACAAATCTTTTAATTGCAAAAAATAAAGATTTAGAAAAAAAATTAAAATATGGAGAAACAAATAAAGTTGATTTTAATAATATTTTATCAAATTCTACAAAAATTGGTGAAACCAAAGTAGTCTTACATGATTTTGAGTCTTATGAAGGTGATTTAAAGCAATTTGCTGATAAGTTTAGAGCTGAAGTTAAAGGTGCTGGTATTCTTTTATTATCATCAAATTCAACTAATAAAGTAAATTATATTTGTTCAGTTACTGATAAAGTAATATCAACTTTAGATGCTATTAATATTTGTAAAAAAATTGGGAATAAAATAAATGGTGGTGGTGGAGGAAAACCTCATTTGGCTACTGCTGGTGGTAAAAATAATAATGATACTGAAAAGGTTTTTGATTACATTTTAAAATATGTTGAATCAAAATTAATGAAAGGTTAAAATGAATAAAGAAACTCCAATTATTTTTTCTAAAAGTGTAAAAGGTAAAATAGGATGCACCCTTCCGGAATTAGATGTACCAGATTTTGACTTGTCTGATTATTTATCTAGTGATGTTTTAAGGTCTAAAGACACATGTTTACCTGAAATTACTGAACCTGAAGTAATGAGACATTTTGTAAATTTATCAACAAAAAATCATCATATTGATAAGGATATTTTTCCATTAGGTTCATGCACTATGAAGTATAATCCAAAAATAAATGAGTACATAGCATCACTTAGTCAATTTGCTGGAGTTCACCCAAATAAATCTGATAAATATTGTCAATCAGCTTTAACTATTGTTTATGAGTTAGAGCAAATGTTAAAAAAAATTACTGGAATGTCAGCATTTACCTTACAGCCATCAGCAGGTTCGCAAGGAGAATTTGTAGGATTATTATTAATGCGAAAATATCATGAAACGCATAACAATTTGAATAAAAATATTGTTTTAATACCTGAAAGTGCACACGGAACAAATCCTGCAAGTGTAATACTAGCGGGATACACGCCTGTTGAGCTTGGAACAGACAAAAGAGGTCGTGTAGATATGGATGACTTAAAGAGTAAAATAAATGATGACGTAGCAGGTATGATGCTTACTCAGCCAAATACATTAGGTTTATTTGAAGATAAAATTTCAGAAATTTCAGATTTAATTCATCAAGTTGATGGTATTATGTACATGGATGGAGCAAATCTTAATGCATTAATTGGTTTATCAAAACCAGCAGATATGGGTTTTGATATTACACACATTAACCTTCATAAAACATTTTCAACGCCTCACGGTGGAGGTGGTCCTGGTTCTGGTCCTATTGGTGTTGTTGATAAATTGAAAGATATGCTTCCTTATCCTATGGCACGTAAAAATAGTCAAAATTATTTTTGGGACTATGAAATTAAAAATAGCATAGGAAAGATACATTCTTACAATGGAAATTTTGGGATTTTAGTTAGAGCTTTTGTATATATTAAAATGTTAGGTGAAGAAGGTGTTAAAAATATGACTAAACATGCAATATTAAATGCAAATTATATTAAAAAATCCCTCTCAAAGGTTTATGATGTTCCATTTTCAGATGGTACTCTACATGAATTTGTTATCTCAGGAGAAAATCAAAAAAATAAAGGTGCAAAAGCATTAGATATAGCAAAATCTTTATTAGATTATGGTTTTTATGCTCCAACTATATATTTTCCAACAAATATAAGTGAATCAATTATGATTGAGCCTACAGAATCAGAAGATAAATCTACTTTAGATAGATTTATTAATGCCATGCTTGAAATAGATATAAATATTGATAAAAATTTAGATAAAATTTTAAATGCACCACTTAAAACTCCAGTACGTAGACTAGATGAAACCAAAGCTAATCGTGAGTTGAATCTAAGATGGAAAAATGATGAATTATAAAAGAATTGATGATAAAATCTATATCTCTGTAGATAAAGGTGAATTTATAAATCAAAAATTATTAGAAGTATCAGAAATTGAATCATTAACTTCAGGTTGGATAAGTGGATTAGGCGCTATTTCAGATGTTGAAATTGCTTATTATGATATTGATGAAAAAATTTATGTCAAGAAAATATATGATGAAGATTATGAATTATTATCTTTAACTGGAAATGTAACTTTATTAGACCAAAAACCTTTTATTCATACACATATTAGTTTTTCAGATACTAGATTTAATGCATATGGTGGTCACCTTTTTGATGCTAAAGTTATAGCTGCATGTGAACTGTTAATTTTAGCTTCACCTTACAAATTAAATCGTAAATTAAATTGTAACATAGGTTTATCATTATGGGATTTATAAAATGAATATTAAAACAATAAATACAGATAAGGCTCCACAAGCTATTGGACCATATTCTCAAGCAAAAGTCATCAATGGTTTTATTTTTACATCTGGACAAATACCTTTAAAACCAGATGGAACTTTAGTTGAAGGAAATTTTGAAAAAGAGTGTATACAAGTTTTAGAAAATGTTAAAGCAGTTCTAGAATCAGCAAACTCTAGTTTAGATAATATTATAAAACTAACTGTTTTCTTAACAGATTTAAATAATTTTGAAATATTAAATCAAGTTTTCATACAATATTTTACTGATTCTTTACCTTCACGATCAACAGTTCAAGTTTCCAGATTACCAAAAAATAGTAGAGTTGAAATAGAAGCAATAGGAGTTGCTGATGTATAAATATTTATTGATAGTCATATTTGTTTTTAGCTTATGTTTAGGTGAGACAAAGGTAAGGCAATTTAACTGGACTTATAACCTTATTCCAACAGTTGGTCAATTAAATAATAAAAAGTATTTAAAAGCTGTAGTTTTAGGTTCATCTCAAGTTTATTCTTTTTCGAAGTTTTCTCATTACAATAATTCTAAACAGATAGCTAAAAGAAATACATATGCTTGGTGGTTATTAGGTTTATATTTTTATGGTATTATAGATGCTTATGTTGATTATAGTTTAAAAAATTTCCCAAATCAAAAAGAAGAGGTTTATAAGTAAAGTATGTGTGCAATTACAGGAATGTTTACAGAAAAAAGTAATGTTTGTTTATCATTATATAATGCTTTAACTGTCTTACAACATAGAGGGCAAGATGCAGCTGGAATGGCTACATGTACTAATGACGGTAGTTTGGTACTGCATAAAGATAATGGGTTGGTTAGAGATGTATTTAATGAAAAGACGATGATTAGCTTAGAGGGACAGTATGGATTAGGTCATACTAGATATCCAACTGCAGGTAGTTCAAGTAATAGTGAAGCACAACCTTTTTATGTTAATTCTCCATTTGGAATTGTATTAGTTCATAATGGAAATTTAGTTAATTCCAAAGATTTATCTGTTCAATTATGTGATGAAGATTTAAGACATTTAAACACAAGTTCAGATTCAGAAGTTTTATTAAATGTTTTTGCTCATGCATTGCATCATAGGTCATCTAAAAATTTAAAGACAGAAGATATATTTGCAGCTGTAGATGAAGTTCATGATAGAGTTCAAGGAGCATATGCTGTTATAATAATGATTTTAGGTTATGGTATTTTAGCTTTTAGAGATCCTAATGGGATAAGACCATTAATTTATGGAAAGAAAAAAAATGCTAACCATATGTTTTCATCTGAAAGTGTGGCATTAGATTGTTTAGGTTATGATAAAAAAGTTAGAGATGTAAAGCCTGGTGAAGCTATTTTTATTGATATAAATGGTAAAGAAAGCTCCCACATTTATCATAAGTCAAAACCTGTTTCGCCATGCATTTTTGAATATGTCTATCTTGCAAGATCAGATAGTACAATGGATAATATTAATGTATATGCCAGTAGATTATCTATGGGAAAATTTTTAGCTAATAAAATTAAATCTATATTATCAAAAAAGGAATTAGATTCTATAGATACAGTAATTCCAATACCTGATACTAGTAGAACAAGTGCTTTACCTATAAGCATTGAGTTAAACAAGAAACTTAGAGAAGGTTTTGTTAAAAATAGATATATAGGTAGAACTTTTATAATGCCTGGTCAAAAGATTAGGAAAAAATCAGTAAAACAAAAGTTAAATACTATAAGTTCCGTTTTTAAAAACAAAAATGTTCTTTTGATAGATGATTCTATTGTTAGAGGAAATACAAGCAAACAAATAGTTCAAATGGCACGCGACGCAGGTGCAAAAAAAGTTTTTTTTGCCAGCGCATCTCCTCCAATAGTATTTCCAAATGTTTATGGTATTGATATGCCTTATGTTAAAGAATTAATAGCTTATAATAAAACAAATGATCAAATATGTAATGAAATAGGTGCTGATAAACTTATCTATCAAGACCTTGAAGATTTAGTGGAATCAGTACAAATTTTAAATCCTGATATTAAAACTTTTGATACTTCATGCTTTGATGGAAAATATATTACAAAAGGTGTTACTGAAGAATTTTTAGACAATTTGCATAAACATAGATAAAAATGATTAAAAAATTTCTCAAAGAACACAGTATGCATAAGATTCTAGTTAAAAGGTTAGATTGGTTATTTGTTTTTAATCTTCCAAAATTTCTTATTTTAACAGCTATTTTCTTATGGGGCATGGCTTCTGCTTATTTTCAGGGCTTCCAAAATAATTTTCCATATTTTAACACAAACTTTATATATACTGATGTATTGATCTATTTAGGCCTTTTTCTACTATTGGGAGGTCTAAATATTCAAAATGAACTAGTTAAATTAAAATATGCATATAATTCAACAAATTTAGATTATGTAAGAGATAATGATAATTTAAACTATCCAATACTAGCCTCTTATATACTTAATCAAGATAAAATGAAAAAACTATCGATTGTATGTATTTTTTTAGGTATTTTTGTCGTAGGTATTGCTTCTATTAACATAATACCGACTATTCTATTATATTCATACTTAAATTTATTTTTTTTAAAAACCATAATTAAAAATAAAAATTTCATACAAAATGTTATATTTTCAGTTCTTGTAAATTTTTTACTTTTTGTGTCTGGATGGATTTATATCGATATGAATTTTATACCTATTCTAGAATACACACCTATTTATTTTTTGGCAGTATTACCATTAACACTTACATATGAATTAGTTTTTTTTGAACAAGCATCTAAGCATGAAAAAAAACTTACTTTAAATCATGGTATAAACAGAAAAAATATTTTTTTACTATCAATTCTTTTACTTGTCAGTCTTTTTTATATAACATTTACTTTTGTAATAGATCCTATAGTTTCACATTATTCATTGATAATATTACCATTTTATATTTTTGGTTTTTTAAGAGCCCAACCAAAAGACTACATTAGATCGTTTATATATCCTATAATGGTGATTAATATTCTGCTTTCATGGACTTTGTTTCCTTATCTATTCTTATTTGTTTTTATAGTTTTTTATATATCTAAATATTACTATTGGCATAGATTTGATATGCATTTTCCAAAATTTACTATAGAAGAAAACATTTAGTATTTTGAACATAGAGAAAATTCTAAACGAAGTTGGCTTTAATGAGTTTATATCTTTTGATTTAGAGACTACAGGTTTAAATTCTAATGACAATGAGATAATAGAAATTTCTGCAGTAAAATTTAAAAATGGTAAATATCATTCTGATCTATCAACTCTAGTTAAACCTAAAAATGAAATTCCTAAACACATAACAAAAATCACAAACATTACTAATTCTATGGTTTCCAAAGCGCCTTCTATAGATGATGTGCTAGATGATTTCATAGATTTTACAAAAGATAACAATTTGATTGCTCATAATATTGATTTTGATTTAGGATTTATTAATAAGGTGATAAATAATGCTGGTAAAAAGTTAAATTTTAATTCAACTTCTGATACATTAAGTCTTTCAAGGTCATTTCTTTTTTATTTAGATAAATTTAATTTAGAATACCTTTCAAATCACTTTCATTTAAATCATGATAATGCACATAGAGCCACCCCTGATGCAATTAACACAGGAAAAATTTTTATTTTAATAATTCAACATATGGTTAAAATGCCAGTCCAAATTTTTAACAATATTAATCAAATTTGTCAAAATAGAGAACTCCATAATAATTTTCTATATAAAAATATGAACTTTTTTATAGGCAATAACCCCGATTTAGATAATTATGAAAAAATAAACTTTTTTTTGAGTAGAGACAATGTTAAAGAAAATAAAAATGGTAATGAAAAATATTTCAATCAAAATATTAATTCATGGTTTAAATTAGATGGAGCTTTATCAAAAAATTGGAAAAATTACTCATATAGAGAAGCTCAAGATTCTTTTTCAAATGACATTTACGATAATTTTTGTTCAAAGTCTATTCTAGTTGCAGAAGCTGGGGCAGGGCTAGGTAAATCATTAGCTTATTTGGTTGCTAGCATAAAGTATGCAAAAGAGCATAATAAGAAAATAATCATTTCAACTTATACAAAAACCTTACAAGAACAATTATTTTACAAAGATATTCCATCACTAATAGATGATCTAAATCTTGACATTAAGGCTATTATTTTAAAAGGAAAAAATAATTATATTTCCAAGAAAAAATTATATAAATTAATTTCTAATGACCATTTATTTATGAGTGATAAAGATATTATCGAATGTATTACTTTAACTGTCTGGTCTTATTTTACTAAAACTGGAGATGTAGAAGAATGTAATGGTTTGAACAGATCTTCTTTAGATTCTATATGGAATAAATTTTCTTATTCAGATTATGATAATTCTGCTTTAGGTGATATTGTGTCTTCTAATAAATTAAATAATGATTATTACCATAAAATTATTAATGATATGGATAATTCAGATATAATTGTTGTAAATCATTCATTATTATGTATTGATATGAATGCCAAAAAGTCTATTCTTCCTAAAAATTCCGTATTAATTATAGATGAGGGTCATAATTTTATAAACTCTATGAAGAATGTACTTACATCAAGTATTTCAAATCACGGTATTCTAAAATTACTAAAATCTATAAATGTCGTTATAGATTCATTAAGGTCTGATGATTATATCAAAATAAATAATATTTTAACTCAAACTATTAAAGATTGTAGAAAAATGTTTGAATATTTTATTGCCAACTTTGATGATGTTTATGAAAATTTAAAATTTGGACAATCAGATAGGTTGATGGATTATCAAGAACTTGAATTAAATGGATTAAATATTGATCAAATGTTATATAATTTAAATCAACTTATAGAACAGATTGATACATTGTTAAATTCTAATAATAAG
>CAZYFB010000038.1:0-10976 GCA_964646655.1 uncultured bacterium | reverse complement strand
TGTTTTTTTTGAATATCTCGCATGATATTGCATTCTCTATTATTGCAGTATTAGCGACATTTATTGGTTGGATTATATGGAATAAAATTATTGATACTCTTGAGCTTAATTCATTATTTGCCTTGATTGCAATATCAGGGATTATAATTTCTATCACTACTTTTTTAGTATATGGTGTAGAACCAATAGGTACAAGAAAAGGCACATTAATCCACTTTCATAGTACTGGGATAGCGGTTGCATTAGGAGTTTTTTTTATTACACTAATTCCTTATGTTATTTTTAATTTAAAGTTTAATTTACCTAAACCTTTTAACGTTACTTTTTCAACAGGATTTCAAAATAAAAAGAAATCTATTAAAAAGGATACACAAGATAAATATGTTGTAGGTGATGCAAATTGGGAATTAGCTTCAGAAGAAGATGTATCTTCTGGTGATTATAATATAGAATAAATTTTTTATTAACAAACATGAAAGGAGGTAATCAATTGAATACGATGTATTTAAGTAACGGTTACAGCCTTGGAGTTATTTTATAGCGGAGGAATGCTGTAACTGAAGTAACTTAAATCAGGGTTTAGACGGCTCTACGTCTAAATAAAAAGGGCTACGAAAGTAGCCCTTTTTTTATTTCACTTAATCGTAATATTATATTGATAAAATGAATGTATCTAATTTTTGATCAATATTTAATTTCTTTTTTATTCTATAACGATTTTGTTGTACAGCTCTTAATGTAATATTCATAATGCCTGAAATTTGGTAGTTATCAAATCCATTTTTAATATATGTACATACCTTTAATTCTGTCATACTTAAATTATATTTATTAATTTCTAAAAAAAATTCAGCGTTTAGCTTTTCATAGGCAATTAAATAATCTGCCCACTCCATTTTTGTATCAATTTTTCTTTTTATTTTTTGAATTAATTTTATTTTGTTGCAAGAATCTGATTCTAGATTTTTAATAATATCGTATAATATATCATTATGTGTAATTGATAATAACTGTGTAGATGTTTTTAGATTTGTATTATTTGTTTTATTTTTAAATTCTGATTCCAAACCCTGTATTATTTTTTTTTGATTTACTTTAAATAGATTAAATTTTTCTTTATTATTTTTTTCTAATTGCTTAACATACTTTTTATAAAATATTAAGCTTTTATTTTTATCCCCTTTTTTATCGTAAACTAACGAAATATTTTTAATGATATCATGATTTGTTTGTGTGGAACTTAAATTTGTATAAATGTTTAATGCTTTCTTAAAAAATGATAATGCTTCATCATATTTTTTTAACTTTAGATATAATTTACCTAATAGATCATAACTTAACCCTTCATTATCAACAGATTTACTTAATTCTAAATGTTTTAAAAAATATTTTTTTGCCAAATCATATTGTTTGAGTTCTAAATGTGCCAAGCCAAGTGTTGATAAAACAGGATTTTTTTGTTCAATCGTTTCAATTTCATTTAATCTTTTTAGAAGTTTATTACACTGTTTAATTACTTGCTGATAATCTTTATACTTCATTCTTGTTCTAATTAATCCAATTTCACAAGGAATAATTATTAATTCATTTTTTGATTTTTTTGATTTTTCATATGCTTTCATAAAAAAAGATTCAGCTTTTTTATATCTATTTAGCTTATTGTATATATTACCTAACCCCAGGTTTATTCTTACTGAGGGTATTAAATCATCACTACACTTTTTAAGTGTATCATTGCTTAATTCAAAATAATCTAAACTTTTATTATAAAAACCTAGCTCTGCATATATATTTGCTAAATTGATATAACATGAAATTTCTCCATTGATAGCTAAAGGTTCATATTTAATATTTTGCCAAAGTTTCAAAGAATTTAAATTATTTTCTATTGCATTTTTTGTATCCCCCAAAACTATATATATCCGAGCAATTAATAAAAGGTTGTGAGCGATAGAAAAGTTACACTTCACCTGCTTACTAATTTTTATTAGCTCTTTATGTAATTTTAATCTTTTTAAATGAGATATTTTATTTGATTCAAATATTTTTTGACTCAGAAGGTAAATATTTGATTTTAAATCAATTGATTTATTAATGTTGTCTATTACTTCATCTTCAATAGAGATGTTTGTATCGATAATATTTAATAAGTTTTTTAACATTTAATTGTGAATATTTGTAGTAAAATAATTTATATAAATATATAATATAATTTAAGTTGTTAACTAGTTATATATTTTTTAAGAGGCTTTTATCATTATCAAATACATATTATTACTATCTATTATTTTTGGTTTTATTTTTTCACAATGTGATAATCCGGATGAGACTGAATACTATATTGAGTGTAGCGGAGGTATTTTAGAAGAACAGGTTATGTGGGCATTATCTCCTAGCAATATAAATGGTGGAGCACCTTATTCTGAAACTGTATGTTTACATAATGGGGCCTATAATCTTATGATGTCAGACTTTGGTAGTGATGGTTGGAACGGAAATACCTGGAAAATATATGTAAATAGTAGTCAAAGCCTTATAGCTGAGTGCACTTTAGATGATGGTAATTTTGACTCGTGCCCTTTCTTTTTAGGTGAGGTTGATGATTGTAGTTATTATTTAGGTCAAAGTGCTTGTGATAATGATCAGATTTGTGAATGGATAGAAGATATTGAAATCACCTCATGTGGAACTTTATCACAAACAGACTGCAACATGACTCCTGGTTGCAATTGGGATTGCACTGATTGGGGTGACTGGTATACTTGGATATGCTATGGAACTTATGCATGCATGGGTGGTACATTTGAAAACGATAATAGTTATTGTGATGAAATTGATTTTTTAATTGGAGATATAAATCTAGACTACCTAATTAATGTTCAGGATGTATTAGTATTAATTAATTTAATCTTGGACAATGAATCTTCTAATCATGCTGATATCAACAGTGATGGAGATATTAATGTTTTAGATGCCATTGAACTCGTAAATATTATTTTAGAATAAAGGTAAATCATATAAATAATCTAATCAAAATTAGCATATTGAGTCTCATAACATTTATTATAATGTCATTTAGCTTTTCAGAAACAATTACAATTTATGGGACTCAATCTGCTAGATATACATCAAATACAAGCAATAGCTGTTGTACCCCGCATTCTTTACATAGCTACAATCAATCTAGCATGTATACTTCTAGTTGTTGGTGGCATGATGTTTATGATCAATGTTTTGAAAATAGAAATACTGCTATCTGGAGGTTTGATTTATCTAGCCTACCAGAAATGCAGTCTTTTAATACACAATTTGAATATGATATGACTTGGTGTGAGTATAGAGGGTATATAAAAACCTCTAATCAAACAGGCGCTATTTCAGCTGACCTTGCATATAATTTGTGGCACAATTCAGATTGGGATGAATCACTATATGGGGATGAATTAGAATGCTCAGGCGGTACTCATAGCGTCGTTATCCCTCAATCTCAAATCTCAAACGGCTCTCAATCAGGTCAGCTTAATATTTTAATGAGTAGTACAGATGGATATATTGATAATTCGGGATTAGATGCACCAAGGCTTGTTATCAATTATCAGCCACCAGGATGTGATCAAAGTTTATCTGAGGAAGATTGTGAATCTAATGATGAAAATTGTGATTGGATAGAAGATAGTGAAATAGGATGGTGTACAAATTTAAGCCTTGCTGATTGTGAAAATTATGGGTGTGATGTTGAATGTGGATTTTATCATGGGAGTTGTGCTGGATGTTGCTGGTATGAATGTGGTGGTGGCACTTATGAGGTTGATAATAGTTATTGTACTGAATCTAATTGCGACAATCAAACTACAGCAGAAAGCTGCGAATCACTTGAAGATTGTGATTGGGTTGAAGATATTCAATGGGGGAATTGTTCTAACTATAATAATTCATTAAGCTGTGAAAATGCCGACCCTAACTGTTATTGGGACCTATGTTATGGTGGTTCTTATGGCGATTGGTATCATTGTTGTTCAGGCGGATCTTTTCAAAATGATAATAGTTACTGTGAAGATGAAGAAGAAATTTCAGTAAACCTTACATTTGGACAAATCACATCGAATATGATAGAGTTAAATTATTTAAGCACTTCTAATATAGGCGGTTTTCAATTCACTTTATTTGATAATCCAGATATAATAAACTTTATTGATGTAAGTGGTGGAGCAGCAGAAGAGTCAGGCTTTTCTGTTTCTTATAATGATGAAACAGGTATTTTTATTGGATTTTCATTTGATGGAGACTACATATCTAGAGGTGAAGGAATATTAACAAATATTTATTTTTCATATCATCACAATGTTAGCTCTGAATTATGCTTACATGATGTAATATTTTCAGACCCAAATGGTATTTCTTTAAACTCCTCTGGAGAATGTACAACATTATCTGACATTCAAATTGGTGACATAAATGGTGATATGATAGTTAATATATTAGATATCATTATAATAGTTGATCTAATTGTTGAAGGAGAAATAGATAATAATTTAATTGCAGATTTTAATCAAGATGGGGCAGTTAATATATTAGATATAGTTTCAATTGTTAATTTTATTTTAAATAATAGCTAATTAATTATTTAGAAAAAAAACGAATTTTACCAAATTGATTTTTTTGAACTTTTTGCTTTTTTTGTATGTAATACTCTAATCCAAGCATGACGGAATCAATATATTTTTGAAGTAAAGGTTTAACTAAAATATTATATTGTATCATATTTAATATTTTAGAGCCTTGATTAAATTTATTTGGATGTATTGTAACAGTCAATTTAGCATTATTTTCGTTTTTGATTCGCCAACAAACGAGAGATTGACTTCCATGTTTTTTACCAATAAGTAAATCATAACCTTCCTTATCAATCCAATTAATAAATTGTCTTTGGTATACCAAACCACTATAATAATAAATTTCATCTATTGAATTTATGCCAGGCCATTTTAGCGCTTCATTTTTTTTACAAAAAGGATGAAATAGCTCTAGGTTAGATGGAGCTGATATTATATTCCATAATTCATTTTTAGAAATATTTGTTTGGAGATGACCTTTAATTTTCCATAAAAAATCAGACTTATTTATGCTCAAATTATTTGAGTCCATATATTATTAATGTTCCTTTCCAATTATCTTTAGATTCGACTTGTTTAAAATGAATATTTTGAAAACCGCATTTTGTGAATAATCCAATCCACTCATCAATAGAAAGTGTTGTTATATCTAAATTAAATTTTTCACCCCAATCTAAAGATTCTGTATTTTCTAAATAATGATCGATACCCATAATAAACATACCATTTGTATTTAAACTATTATGGATTTTATTAATAATTATTTTAGGATTTGTAAAATAGTATAATGTTTCCATAGAAAAAACGACATCATATTTTTGCTTAGAAATCCACGCTTCAATATTTTCATTAAAATACGTTCCTTTAGTATCATTTGATTGAGCCTTTTTAATCATATGTGCTGCTCCATCTAAGCCATGCGCATCACTACATAACGAATATTCTTTGAATTTTCGGACCACCCATCCATTACCACAACCTAAATCTAAAGCTGTATAATTTTTATAATTTTTTTCTATAATTATGTTAAACATATGTTCAACTGATTTATGATGACCTCTTTCCATTCCTTCATCTTTACCTAAAATTGCCCACTCATCAAATGTCATAATATTTTTATTCATAAAATGTTTTCAACCTTCTTTTTAATTTAATTTTCCATAAACCAAACTTAAGCAAATAATTATTTGGATATTTTGCTGCAATCATTTTAGATGCTTTTTTTAAATATTGCGTATTTTGAGAAATTTGATTTCGATGATGTTTATAGTGGTAGTTAACAAGTGCCTCTTTAATTCCTTTTACATTATAATTTTGACATACTTTTATACAAAAATCGTAGTCCTGTAACGCAGGTAATGATTCATCAAAATCTCCAATATTTGTAATTACTTCTTTTTTAATCATAATAGAAGATGTAATTCCAATAAAATTGTCCCATAAAATTGACTGTTTCGTAGATTTAAAAATTCCATTTTTAAAACTATATTTAATGTTATTTTCACTTACTACATTTTTACCTGTATAACATAGTCCAATATCATATTTATTAAAATAATTTATTTGACGTTCTATTTTAGAGCTTTCCCAGGTATCATCATCATCTAGAAAAGCAATATAATTTCCATTTGCACATTGAATTCCTAAATTACGCAGCACATTGGGATGATTAATATCAGAATATATATAAATTAAGTTTTTATTTTCTGTAATAAAATCTTGTGTTTGTGCATTATTGCTACTATCAACAATAATAATTTCAATATTTTGATATGATTGATTTAAGACACTAGTAAGAGCATTTTTTAAAAAATGCAAACGATTATAAGTGGTAATTATAACGGTAACTAAATTCTTCATTTTACCATTTCAATTAATTGTTGATTTTTATTCATCCAAAGCAATTCTTTTTTTATATCATCATTAATTTTGAATTTTTTATTATTACTAATAATAGTATCAACAGCCAAACTAAAGGCTTGTGTATCTTTTGGTGATATTGAAATACCACAATTATATTTGTCTACCATTTCTTTCATAGCTGACAAATTACTGCAAATAACTGGTAGCCCAGAAACTGCGTATTCAAATAATTTATTAGGTAGAGCATTTTCATAACTTTTTGAGATTGGCTGGATTAAACTCAGGCCAATATCTGCAGAATTTGAAAAAGAACCTAATGCTTCATAAGGAACTGAATCAATAAAATAAATTTTATCTGCAACACCTTCTTTTTCTGCAGTTTTTATGTACGCATCTTTCATAGGGCCATCTCCAATGATCACAAAAGCCACATCATTTAATTTCTTTAAACACTTTAATGTAAATCGTATACCTCTACCATTATGTAATTTACCTTGATATAATAAAATTTTTGTTTGGTCATTTATACATAATAATTTTCTTAGATTTATTTTTGTTGATTTTAAAAACACTTCTCCAGGAAGATTTTTTAAAATTTTAATATTAGTATTAGGGTATAAATTTTTTAAATAATCTTTATCAATATCTGCATTTGCAATGACATAATCTGAACAATTGATATATTTTTTCTCATACCAGGACCAAATTTTTTGAACAATAGGCCTATTAATTAAGCCAGCTAATTTTGTATAAATTTCTCTAGAATCATAAATTAGGTTTATTTTTTTTTGTTTTTTAATTTGCGCAGAAGGAATTAAAGAATATAAATCTGAAGCAATGATAGTATTTGGCTTTTCTTGAAGAATCATTTTTTTTACAATCTTAAAAAACTTAAAATATTTTACAAAGGAGTTACTAAGATCATTTTTATTGATCAATTGCACCTCAGCACCATTAAAATTTAAAGTATCATTTTTTGAATCCACCCCAATCACTTTCACTATTAAATTTTCTCTGAGGAGCTGATTTATCATGTTCACACATCTTCCATCATATAATGGATTCCCCCAAAATATTATCATTATATTAGGTTTAGACATTTTCAGTTCCTCTTATCTTACGTACCAAGTTTATTAAGTAACGCGAACGCTTATACCCAAAAAATATCAGTACACGATAAAAAATATTTTTAATTGAAAACGGATAAATTTTAAAAGCTTTTAAATAGTAATGATTAATATTTGCAGAGTCTAAACTTTTGAAATACAATTTTTCATATATTCTTGCTATTCTTCTATAGTGATCAGATACGTTTTTTTTAGATGAAAATGAAATAAAATATTCTAAATGCTTATTTATAATATATGATAAAGCTTCAGCTTCGTTTGTTAAATTTAAAGATTGATTATCTTTGTTAATAATCCAGGTAAATAATGATTCATTTAGATATGCAATTTTTAAATCAAATTTTGATAATTCTATAAAAAAATTCCAATCTTCACTAGGCACACTTTTTTGATCAAAAGGATTATCTATTTTATCAATAATATTTTTTTTAATCATAATGGATTGAAAAAAAGGACCAGGCCTTTTTAAAATTTCTTTTTTAAAATATTCCCCAAAAGGCCTCATATTTTTTTGCTCTATTGTATTATTTTTCTTAATAGAGTAATCACTTAGAACCATATCATAATTTTTTATTAAGGACATTTGTTTAAATAATTTATTTTGTGCCCACACATCATCATCATCTATAAAAACTAGTATATCACCAATGCTTTGCTCATAACCAATCTGCCTACTTGCTGCGCATCCTAAATTTTTTGAATTACTCAAATATTTAATTCTATTATCATTATAGCTCTTAATTACATTTTCAGTATTATCTGATGAATAATCGTTAATAATAATTAATTCATAATCTGTATATGATTGCTCTAATACACAATCTATAGTTTGGTTAAGAATAGAACTACGATTATAAGTTGGTAGAATTATAGATATCATTTAAATAAGATTGTAAGATTTTTTAATCCGTGCTTATATAGTAAATAACAAATAAATATAAAAGTTCCAATCATTACATAGTATTGTATATTTATTTTCATTGTAAAAGAAAAAATAGAAATAATAATTAATCCAAATAGCAAGATAATATCTTTCCAATTTATTTGAATAGGCATCCATTGTTGATTTTTATAAAATAAAAATAAAAACATCATACCATAGCTTACTGCTGTTGCAATTGCAGCCCCTGTAATATCCAAAATAGGTATTAATATTATATTTAGGACAATATTGATTGAAGCACCAAAAACTCTAAAAATTGGAGACCAATTTTGCTTATTGCACAAGTAAATTGCAGGCATGTTTATAATATATAAAGCATAAAAAATATGAGAAGAAAGCATTATAGGAATAATATTATTAAACTCTGCATATTTCTCACCAATCAATGGAATGTTTGCAAAAGGTATATGTAAACTAGAGACAGTTGGAATTACAATACCAACAAACCATGATATACTTAAAGTGATAATAATAAAAATTGTCCCTACAGTTTGATATTTTTTTATAGACTTTTCATTGTTTCCATTACTTAAATAAAATGGTTGCCAACCTAGATTAAACGCATTTATTAAAAATAAAGGAATACTAGCAAGTTTAGCTGCTACAGAATATGTGCCTATCATATTATTTACATAATTTGGATCAGAAATTGGATTGACTAAAAGAAATTTTAAAAGATATCGATCCAACAATGTCATCAACATAAAAAATATAGCAGCAGGAAAGAACCTTACACCTAACGCAACTAGTTCTTTCAAGTATTTTGATGAGAAGTTAGAAAAATTTAAATTTTTAAATAAAATAGGAACGAAAATTATTAATGTTACTAGCCCACCATATAATAATGCCAGAAGAGCGCCTTCAAGGCCCAATAATTCATTTTTAACAAAATGAAAAGAAAAATATAGTGTTGTCATTACCCCTAACATTTGTCCAAGCATATAGTAGGTTGCGTAATTTTTAATCCTTAAAATATCAATCAAACGAAAATTCAAAGTATCACACATTACAATTAAAATGATATAAGTAAGCTGAGATTGTAACAATCCAAATAAACTATTTATATCTTGTTGCGCAATCAATGAGTTTATAAGCCATATTAAAGTGGATATACCAGAAATAACCATTAGAATATAAATAAGGTAAGTAGAAATTATACTTTTTTGGTTATCTGATTGACTATATAACTTCAAAAAACCATCACCAACTCCATGAGAATAACAGATTCTTAAAAATGCTATTGATGTCACAACCAGCACAAAATTTCCATACCACATGTTACCGTTTGCATCTAAAACATTTGTATATAATGGTAATAATAAAAAGGTCATTAAACGCATTACAGAAGTACCAATTGCGTAAATGATGGATGATTTGAATAATGATTTTAAGGAAATCATAAGGTTATAATTTTAATTTCATAACTTTTCTAATCATAGTTTTTGCACCAAATTGCTCCTTGAAATTTATTAATGATACATGAGGTATAATTTTTTCATTTTCATAAATTTGAGATACCCCAATATCAAAAAACTTCAAATTATTTTCTTTTGCCCAAATTAATGATTCATAAATTTGTAAAGATGCAATCTGCATGTTTTGATATTCATAATCAATCATATTATAAAATAAAATACAAGTATGATTATTTGTGATGAAGTTCAAAGAACCACCAATGACTTTATCATTTTTATATGTTAGCAAGAGTTTAATTTGATCAGGAAACCTATCCATTAAAATTTTAAGCTCTTCAAGTGAATGAGTTGGTAAAGCTTTATGTTTTTTTTTATTTTCTACTAAAATGGGATAAAAGCTATCCAAGTCATCACTTAATCTTATTTCAACTTGATCGTGATATTTTTTTATATATCTTTTCTTTCTAGAATGCATTTGATTAAATAAATTATTGTTTAAATCCACAAAACTTGAGATATAGTATTCAATATCTTTAAAACCTTTATTGTATAAACAATATTCAATAACCTCTTGATAATTTTTATAGTATATGAAAGGAGTTGGAATAATAATAATTTCTTTTAAATGATTTTTTCTAGCCTCTTGTATTATTAAATCAATCATAAGATTACTTGAGTCAAAAGATAAATCATTATGTATAAACCCACCAAAGCTTGCACCAGGATGTGAATGTAATACATTATTAATAACTGCTCCTGAAAATAACCCTTCTATTTTATCTTTATTTTTAAAGATGTAAGAACAGTCATTAAAATTGCGATTTTTATGGTAAGATAAAAATTTTCTTAAATGAAAAAGCGTTCCATTGTTTGATGATTTAACAAAAGAATCCCAAACGCTTTCATGCTTATTTTTATCATATTTAATAATTTCTAACATATCTTAATATATTAATTACAATCAAATTTAATTCTTTTTAATTAATTATTTTGTAAATTTTAGCATATTGTTAGA
>CAZYFB010000037.1:0-11081 GCA_964646655.1 uncultured bacterium | reverse complement strand
TCAATAAATGAAGGCGAATGTGTATCAATCATTGGTAAGAGTGGTATTGGTAAGAGTATTTTACTTAAACATATTATAGGTCTTATGAAGCCTAATAGTGGAGAAATATCTATAAATAATAAAATTATTAATGAGCTAACTTTTAAAGAATTACAAAAAATTAGAAAAAATATTAGTATGGTATTTCAGTTTGGTGCTTTATTTGATTTTATGAACGTAATTGATAACGTGTCTTTGCCACTTAAAAAATTAACAGATTTTTCAGATGATAAAATTATTTCTTATGCTAAAAAATCCCTTAAAGATGTTGGTCTAGAAGGTTCTGAATATATGATGCCATCTGAATTGTCTGGAGGTATGAAAAAAAGAGTTGGAATAGCTAGAGCAATTTCTGCAAAGCCAGAATATATTTTATATGATGAGCCTACTACTGGTCTTGACCCAATTATGACACATAGTATAAATAATTTAATTAAAAAAATTCACGCTGAAGAAAAATTAACTTCAATTATTGTAACACATGAAATGAAAACTGTACAAAATGTATCAGATAGAGTTTTGTTTTTAGATGAAGGTATTATTAAATATGATGGAAAACCATCGGAAATGAAAAATTGTAAGGATAAAACTGTCTTGCAATTCTTAGAAGTAAGTGGTAGGTTATAATATATATGGAATCAGATAATAAAAGTAAATTGTTTTGGATTGGGTTATTTGTATCTGGAGGTATTGTTTTATTTTTATCTGCTATACTTTACTTAACAGATGACAGTATTGATACTGAATATAAATTTAGTGTAATTTTTGAAAATGGTATGGGTGTTCAGACTGGTAGTGACGTTAAAATGATTGGTCAACAAATTGGACAAGTATCAAATGTAAGAATTTTAGATGGCAGAAATGGTGTTGTTGTAGAATTATCAATAAATGATAAGTTAGGTATTTTTATTCCTAATAATTCTACTTTTCAAGTTAAAGCAAGCATTTTTGGTGAAACTCATGTTCAAATAAATCCAGGCGAAGGTACTAATTATATTGAAACAGGAGAGCTACTTACTGGTGAAATACCAACTGAAGTATATGATATAGATCCTGTAGTTAAAGATTTAAGTGCATTTAGTAGACAGTTATCAGCTACTTTAACAGATAAAGAGGTTAGAGCATTGCAAAGTATTATAAATAATGCTGACTCTCTACTCTTTGAAACTAAAAATTCTTTAAAGATATCTGCTGAAATAAATAAAATTGTTAATAATTTAGAAAGTTTTTCAACAGAATTAAGGTCCTTAAGTTCTAATCTTGGTGAAGAGATAGATCCTAAACTTTCAAAAATAGACAACATATTAGAGCAAATTCAAAAATTTTCTGATGATTTAGAGCCAGCTTCAGAAGGTTTAAAATCTTTTGAAAAATCAATGGTTAATTTACAATTAATAATTAATGATTTAAACGAAGGAAAAGGAAGTTTAGGTAAACTTTTGAAAGATGAAAGTTTATATGACAATTTAAATGAAGTTGTAGACAATACAAATGAGCTCATTAATGATGTTAAAGAAAATCCTACCAAATATGTCAAAGCTTACTGGCAAGGAAGAAAATAAAAACTTTTTCAAACTGTAATTAATAATTAATTTTATCTGTTTATTTTTATGAATAAATATAAAATGGAACTTTTATCTGTTATATTTGTATCAATAAAATATTAGTATTTTTAAAATTTTACTTTATTATTTATAAAGAGGTTGTGATGAAAAAGTCTAGATTATTTATAGTTTTATTGTTTTTATTAGGATTTATTTTTCCAGTAGGGGAAGCTGGTGCAGTTTTTTTGTTGATTGCTCCAGGAGCTGCTGCTCAAGGAACAGGAGAGGCTAATGTAGCTCGAGTTGACGATGCTTATGCTTCATATTATAATCCTGCTAGTTTAGCTTTTCAAAATAAGACAAGTATTGTTGGTATGCATGTTAACTGGTTAAAAACATTAGTTCCAGATTTATATTATGAATTTATAGGTTTTGCATCCCCTGGCTATGGTGGTACTATTGGTGGTCATTTAATTTTTTTAAGTTTAGGTGAACAGCTTGCTACTGATGCTGATGGCAATGAGCTTGGTAACTTTAAAAGTTATATGTGGGCATTAGATGCTAGCTATGGAACAAAGCTTACTGAAAACTCTGGAGTAGGCATTGGTTTTAAATTATTTCACCAAAAATTAGCTGATAGTGTTACTGAAGATGAGTCTGGTGAAGGAAAACCTTACTCTACTGACTTTGCTTTTGATATATCATATTTATTGAGAAAACAAAAGCAGTTTGGATTAATAGAAAGATTATATAATTTTGCTGGAATCGAATCATTTAATAGTGGTAAAGATAAATTTAGATTTGGATTTAATATTGCAAATATAGGTCCTCCTATTTCATTTATTGATGAAGATCAGGCTGATCCAGCACCTACAAATATGAGATTAGGTTTTTTTAGTAATCTATATGAAGACAAATTTATAAGATTTAACATGTTAATGGATATGCAAAAATTATTGGTTGCTTCATATCCATCTATGGACTGGGATGGAGATAGGGTTATTGGTGATGGAATTGGAGGTTCTTCCAATAATAATAGCGATGGTCAAAATGAATCAGCATATTTTGATCCTTGGTATAAGGCATGGGCAACGGCATGGCTTGATGACTGGCATTATGGAGGAGATATAGATTTTGATGGTAATAGATATATTGGAGGTTATCATTGGACTGATGGATTGAATGGTGGTGTATTGGATGGGTCTCCACAACCAGAAGAGTTATACCCTGAATCTGATGATGATCCTGAAGGTGTGTATGGATGCCAAGATTGTGCTGAAGCTAGCGGTATTGATGGTAATGTTTTCGAATCTGATATAGGAGATGTTGTTAAAGAGTTAGGTTCAAAAGAGGATCGAACATTTTCCAAAGAGTTTGAAGAAATTATCTTAAATACAGGATTTGAATTTTGGTATACTGAAAGTTTTGTTTTAAGATTCGGATACATTTATGATCGTGAAGGTGATATTACTAATCCAACATTTGGTGCAGGTGTTAAATTTGATGGTTATGGGTTTGATTTTGGCTATACTGCTGGAGAGCAAGGTCATCCAAGAAGCAACACTCTATTTTTCTCTATTAGCGCAGAAATATAGAGTTAAATGCATCGTTTCAAAACAGTATTTTGTTTGTTTCTTTTAACAAACTACTCATTAATTTTTTCATTAGATTTAAACTCTTCAATATCTAACACTAATCCACCTGAAAACCCTTTTATTATTGCTATAATGGTTGAGTTCCAAGAAGATGATAACCCAAAGACTAGTGGTAATGGTTTATTTTTAGATACATTAGATATAAATATGAAAGTAGACTCATCCTTAAGTAGATGTAATCAATTTATTTTAGATAGACCGCCTCATAATTTTCAATATTTTAATTCTCAAATTCAAGCTGTATCAAACTATTATAATGAGATTTCAAATGATAATATCAATATTCAAAGCCAAATAGTTTTGAATGGTAATAATTTAGAAAATGGTTATTATAAACTTTCAAAAGAGATGGAGCTATATTCATATAGTGACATACACTTATCAGATTTATTTAAAGAATCACTTGAATTAGCAAAAACAGATATAGAGTCTTTTTTAAATTTGAACCCACAAATAAATTTTGATGATATTATTTTTACTGTATTCCATGCTGGTATAGGGCAAGATTTTTCTTTCCCTACATTTGACCCAACTGTTTATGATATTAAAAGTGCTTACATTGAACCTACTATGTTTGGTGATATTGATTATCCGCAAATAAATGGAAATAATGTATCTTCCGGTATTTTACTTCCTGAAACACAGAATATGATTTTTTTTAGTAGTATTGAAGATATCTTTTATGGTGAATCCTCTTATTGCGATTATCAGCTTGGTATGACTGGCACCTTTTCTTTTTTGATGGGATATGCTTTAGGACTTCCTCCTCTTTTTAATACTGATTCAGGTCAACCAGGTGTTGGTATATTCAGTTTAATGGATTATGGTTCAAATAATGGGAGGGGTATTATACCTGCTTTGCCTAGCCCATGGACAAGGGTGATAATGGATTGGGATTCTGAAAATAATATGACAAGTTCTGTAGCTTCAGATAACTTTTCACTGATTGAAATTAATAAAGATGAAATATATAGATTTGACATTTCAGATAATGAATATTTTTTACTTGAAAACAAAATAAATACTATTGGTAATGAGCTTTCATTAGAGGATATTGTTTCAGATTATAATGCAACTAATGGAGATAATATATATCAAGATTCTTATAGTAATTGGCTCGATGCCATTATTTCATCTAATGATCAACATAATATTTTTGAATTTCAAGATAGTGTTATTACTGGTGTAAAAAATTATAACTTAGGTTTACCTGCATCTGGAATATTAGTTTGGCACATAAAAGAACCTCAAGGCTCAATTAATGATGGAATTAATAATGATATTTTTAACAAGTCAGTATCTATTGAAGAAGCTGATGGTGTTCTTGATATAGGATTTGAAAGTTATGCTTTATTTTCTAACCAAGACCCAACAGCTGGAACTAGATGGGATTTTTGGTATCAAGAAAACGAAGCTTATCATTTCGCAAATGATATAGAGCATAAATGTTTCAATTCTGAAACATTTGAATTATTAGACGCTTCTTATAATGTTGAGTGTTTTAATAGTGGAGGAATATGGCTTAAAACTGAAACTTTTGATAATTTTTCTAATCCAAGTTCAAATTTAAATGATAATACAAAATCTTTTTTTTCATTTGAAATCATTGATAGTATATCTAGTTCAACTAAAATAAAAGCTTCCTATATTAGTTCTATTCCTTATTATGATTTAAATCTTAGTTATAATAAAATTTTAGGAACAGCTCAAGATAAAATTTTTTATGGTTTAAATGATATGTCAATTAAAGAATTGAATTTAATTGATTTTAACTTAAATGATTCATTTATAGAAGATTATGATGAATCAACACTTATCTTAACAAATAATGATAATATTTCTAATTTGTACTATTCTAATGCTTTATTTTCCTATTTAGATCCTAATAATAATTTTATTGAAAATTCCAAAGAGTTTTGGATTGGAAACTTTATTAATAATGATAATGAGAATGAAATGATAATTATAGAAAACAACTATTTTATAACAGATAATTTTCAGTTTCAATTTGAATTTACTCCAAGTAATGGAATTTCTGTAGCTGATATTGATAAGGATGGTCTTGATGAAATAATTTATACTGATATAGATGGACAAATTGTTGCTTACAATGGAAATGGTACATTAGTTAATGGCTTTCCATTTGGAAGAGATTATCATGGTTTGGTTCTATCTATAACTGAATATGAATCACAAGAATTAGTTTTAGTTTGTAGAAATATGTCACATATTGATATTATTGATATTAATACTAATGTTATTTCTATTCCATCTTTAGATTTAGAATCTGATATAATGATCATAAATGATTTTCTTACAGATGGATTAAGATTTTATAATTTAAATAGTGAAGATTCTTATTTCAATATTGGAGATATAAAATATTGGCAGCAAAGATATAATAATCATTCTCATTACCCAAAGAGCAGCTATACTCATCAATTATCTTCTTATCCCGCTAAAAATAAGATTATTACTAGTTTTTACAATTATCCAAATCCAATAACAAACGGGCTTACTAAATTTAGATTTTTTGTTAATGAACCAACAGATCATATTGAAATAAATATTTATGATATTTTAGGTAATTTAATTGATAGTTTAGTTAAAAGTGAGTTAATTATTTATGAAAATAATGAAATTATATGGGATACTCAAAACCATAAACCTGGATTATATTTTGCTGAGATTTTATCATCAAATAAACAGCAAGATATTATTAAAATAGTTATTGGTTACTAATGAAGTTTGTATTTCTATTAATTTTATCATTTAATTTCCTTTTTTCACAAACTTGGTACAATCATTCTGAGTTGGTTTGGAAAAAATTTGAAACTAAACATTTCATCTTTTATTATCACGAAGGTGCTGAAAAAACAATTTCAGAAGCTGCTTATGTCGCTGAAAAAATTTATAAACCTATTACTAGTTATTATAATTATGAACCAAAAACTAAAACTAGTATAATTATTAAAGATACAGACGATATAGCTAATGGAACTGCATATTATTATGATAATAAAATAGAGATATGGGCACATCCTCTTGATTTTGATTTAAGGGGATCACATAGATGGTTGCAAAATGTAATTACACATGAATTTACACATATTATACAAATTGGTAGCTCAATGAAAGCTTCAACAAGGTTTCCAGCAATCTATTTTCAAGGTTTTTCCTATGAAGATGAAAAAAGAGATGATGTATTGTATGGTTATCCAAATACAATGTTTTCAATTCCAGTTCCTGGAGTGGCTGTACCTCCATGGTTAGCAGAGGGTACAGCACAATATATGAGTCCAGAATTAAAATATGACTTTTGGGATTCTCATAGAGATATGGTATTGAGGGATTTAGTTTTAAATCAGCAGCTTTTATCTTTCAATCAAATGAATACTTTTGGAAAAAAAGGAATTGGAGGCGAAGCTGTTTATAATCAAGGTTTTTCATTTTCAAATTATCTTTTAAATAGATTTGGAAGTTCAATTTTACCAAAAATATCAGATGAACTTTCAAAAAGTTCATATTCTATAAACAATGCTATATTAAAAAGTACAAATAATCAAATAAGTGGATATCAACTATATCAAGAATGGGTTTTATACCTTAAAAATTTTTATGATAAACAATTAGAAAAAGTTTTTAAAAATATGACTACTGGTAAAATTATTGAGAATAAAGGGACAACAAATTTATTTCCTAAAATTTCACCAAATGGTGAAAAATTAGCTTATATATCAAATAAAGAAAATGACTATTTTGGTCAAACTGATTTGTTTATTTATGATTTTGTTGATACATCCAAGAAAAAACTTATATCAGGTGTAAAGTATGCTCCAGCTTGGATTAATGATACAACACTTATTTTTACTATGCGAAGTAAGCCTAACAAATATGGTTCTAGATATTATGATTTGTATAAAATGAGTCTTAATCAAAAAGAACCAGATCAAATTACTATGGAAAAAAGATTAAGGTCACCTTCTTTTAATAGTAATCGTAATTTACTTGCTGCAATAAATACTGTTGATGGATTAAGTAATATATTTATATCTGATGCTGATAGTATAAAATTTACTCAATTAACAAATTTTAATAATCAAGAATATATATCAACTATTAGCTGGGATAATGAACAAAACAAGATATATGCAGATGTAATCCTTAATCACGGAAGAGATATTTATGTTATTGATTTAGATTCAAAGAGTGTTTCCGTATTTATTGATAATTATGATGATTGTAGAAATCCAATTCATTATGATGGTAAAACATATTTTTCTACAGACTATAATGGTATATTTAATATTGCTTTAAAAGATTCTAGTGAAATTAAATTTTTAACTAATGTAACAGGAGGTGCATTTATGCCTGAGTTACATGATGATAAATTAGTATACAGTTTATATAATGAAGGCGGTTATAAAATTGCTATGATTGATAAATTGAAAACTATTGACACTGATTACATTGGATATAAAAACGCAGAAAATTTAGAGCCATCAAATATTCAAATTCCAAATAACATGACATATACAGACTTTAGTTCTGAATATGAAACATCATTGACAGAATTTCATTTTGTTCCAAGGGTGATGTTTGATTATGGAACAATTAAATATGGTTTTTATGGATTCACAGAAGATATGGTAGGGCATTTATCATTATTTGGTGGTTTTTCAATAAACAAATTATCTGATGTCGATGCAATGATAATGCTAGAGTATAAAAAATTATATCCCACTCTTTATGCAAATCTATTTTGGGCAAGCCGTAATACTGAACAAGACTTTGATTATTACACTGTTGATAGTTTACTTGTTGATAATATTGATATAAAAAATGAAGTAGACTACCATCTATTTTCAAGTGATTTAGGATTCAGGTTTGTTAAATTTAATCTAAAGTTCTGGTTAAATTATAATTATACACTTTACAATCAAAAAATTTATCAAACTGTAACTCAAGAATTCATTAGTGATGGTGAAAATCAAAAAATTACAAGTTATGGTAAATTAGGTTTTGATTACTACAAAGGAAATATTTTAAGTTTAAGAGTTTCATCAAAAAAAATAAAACCTCAATTTTTAGGTAACATGATTCCTAAAAATGGCTATTTATTTGATATGACATTTGGTTATGAATGGAATGATTTTATGGAAGGAATAGCTTTGAATGAAGATTATGGAACATATGGATCTGTACTTAAACCCAATAATACTGGTAGGTTTGATTTAAGTTTTAGTTGGTATAATTATTTTAAAAAAATTAACCTTTCTATTGAAAATTCATTGAGAATTGCTTATTTATTTAATAACGAGGTTGATGATTTTTTTCATTTTTTTGGTGGAGGTATGCCTGGATTAAAAGGTTATACTTTTTACGATGAGAATCTAACTGGTAGAGGAATGATTAGTCGTTCAATGTATTTTAGAAAACTTATTATAAATAATAGTTTCATAAACTATAAGGATTTTATAGGATTTGACAAATTATCGCTTGGTCTTGTTTTTCAATATGGAGATGCTTTTCCAATTGAACGTCCTAAATTTTCTACTGGATTTGAATTTAGATCTAGAGGTTTCTTGTTTTATGGATATCCTGCAGCTTTAACATTTGAGCATCATTATCCAATTACAGATGAAAATAATGATATTAAATTTATTAATTTAGGTGAAGGGAAATCTTATTTTAAACTATTATTTGATTTTTAAAAAACTATGTTAAAAATAATATTATTTATATCGTTTTCTTTTTGTTTTGACTATCAAACAAGTCAAGATATTTATTTAAAGAATAATTTTAATGGTATTGAAAATAATGTAGAATTTTCCGAAAGTAATAAAAAATTAAAATCTACATTAATGTCAGGTTTAATTCCTGGTTCTGGACAATATTTTTTAAATGAACAAAAATCCAAGGGCGTAACCTTTTTTGCTTTGGAAATAATTAGTATAGTTTCATCAATATATTTTAAAAACAAAGCCGAAGATTATAAGTATGATTATCAAGATTATGCTAATGAACATTGGAGTTTTTCGAGTTGGTGTGATTTTTATTATGACTATTCTGATGAAAGTAATCCTTTTAGGGATTTATTTTCTAATGAAACATCAGGAATTTATAGTGAAATAAATTCTGGCCATGGTTTAGAGTTTTTTTATGATGATGATGATGGTATTAGAAAGTACATGAAAACAAATACAGAATTTTTTGGACTATTTTATGAAGAGCACAATCTTGATCAAAATGGTATTGCTGAACAATTTGTTAATGAACGAAATTTACAAATGTTAAAAACGCATGATTTTTTTGAAGAAATTGTGAAATATGATCAATTTTTTACAGGCTGGGACGATCAAATTTTAATTCAACGTAGCACAAATGATTGGGGACAAGATAATGCAACTAGCCCAAATAAATCATTTGCCAAATCTATTTATGATAAATCAGTCAAAAATTATAAAGTTCAAGATATTATTGTAAATGTCATTTATGCGAACCATGCCATTAGTATGATAGATGCCTTAATTTTTAGTGGAAATTCATCAAAGGCTTCTATTTCGTATGATTTTAATCCAAGATTAAATTTTCATCAGGCATTAATTAGTATTAAATTATAATAATGATATTAAGATTATTTATTATAAGTATTTTTTGTTTTCAAGGATGTTCATCTTTTAATGACAAAAATAAAACATATTCTGAAAGATTTCAGCTTGGTGTAACTTTTTTTGAAAATAAAAAGTATCAAAAAGCAAAAGAATTTTTTGAAGATATTGTGCAGCATGAGCAGGGAACAAATCTTGGTTTAGAATCAACTTTTTATTTAGCTAAAACACTATTTGAATTAAAAGAATTTGATGAGGCTTCATATAATTTTAATTATTATTCAATGTTTTCGAAAGACATTGTAAATGTAGAATACTCTCAATTTATGAAATCTAAATGTGCTTTTGAGGTAACATTACCGTACAATAAAGATCAATCATCTACATTCTATGCAATTTCTATAATTCAGGAATTTCTTGATAATTTTCCATATTCATCTTACAAAGATAATGCATATAACATGATTTTAAAGTTAAGAAATAGATTAGGTAGAAAAAATTTTGAATCAGGTAGATTATACTTAAAAATGAAAAGATATGATTCTGCTTTATATTACTTTGATATAATCATATCTGAATATTATGATACAAAATTTTATGATGATGCTTTGAATTACTATATTTTTTCATACATTGTAATGGGTGAATATGAAAAAGCTAAATTATACTATGAAGATGTAAAATCTAATTATAATAATAACTTAAAAAAAATAGAAGCTGAGCAAATTTTAATAGATTATAAAAATAGGCTTGGTTTATCAGGTTTATACAAGCTATATAAATGAATATTTTTTTCTTTGGAGGATCTTTTGATCCACCACACAAAGCACATAAATTGATATATAAAAATTGCATAGAATTATGTGAAAAATTTATATTTATTCCTTCATCTCAAACTCCAGGTAAATGTAAACCTATCGTTGAAGGGCATTTAAGGATTGAAATGTTAAAGAGTATTATTGATAAAGAGGATAGAGAAAAAGTTATTATCGAACCATATGAAATTAATTCTCAAATTAAACCCAACTATACAATTAACACGATTAAATATTTAAAAAAAATGTATAAAAATTCAAATTTTACTATGATTATTGGCGGAGATCAATATGAAAATATGCATGATTGGTATTGTTATGAAGATATTATTCAATTAGTAAACATTATTTGTTATAAGAGAAAGAATAAAAATGCTCAATCTAATAAAAAGATAAATTTTATTGATTTTGATGTTA
>CAZYFB010000036.1:0-11105 GCA_964646655.1 uncultured bacterium | reverse complement strand
AATTTAATTCTTTTTAATTAATTATTTTGTAAATTTTAGCATATTGTTAGAGGTCACATTAATCTTATGGCTAAGATACTAAAAATTCATTCAAGACAAATAATTGATTCTAGAGGCACACCAACAGTTGAAGTAGAGTGCCACTTAGACGATGGAACTATTGCTATTGCAGATGTACCAAGTGGAGCCTCAACAGGTGAGCATGAAGCATTAGAAATGCGAGATCAATCTACTCAGTTTTTTGGAAAGTCAGTTTTAAATGCAATTAATAATGTGAATCACGTTATCTCTCCTAAACTAATAGGTAATGATACTTATAATATATATGAAATAGATCAGATAATGTTTGATTTAGATGGAACAGATAATAAAAGAAATTTAGGAGCTAATGCAATTCTTGGCGTATCTCTGGCCTGCTTAAAAGCTTTTGCACAATCTAAAAAATTACCTATTTATCAGTTCATTAAAAATATTTCTCAAACAAAAACTCATATCATGCCTATCCCAATGATGAACATATTAAATGGAGGTAGTCATGCTGATAATAATGTAGATATACAGGAGTTTATGATTTATCCTTCAGGATTTGAAACATTTTCTGAATCGCTTCAATGTGGATGTGAGGTTTTTAATACTTTAAAATCAGTATTAAAACAAAAAGGTTATAGCACCTCTGTTGGAGATGAAGGTGGATTTGCTCCTAATTTGAGATCAAATCAAGAAGCGTTAGATTTATTAACAGAATCAATTATTCAATCAAATTACAAACCTGGTGAAGAAGTATTTTTTACATTAGATGTAGCTTCAAGTGAGTTTTATATTAAAGAAAAACAAACATACAAAATAGATTCGGAAAATAGGAATTTAACAAGCGATCAAATGATTGATTGGTATAAGAAATTGTGTTCAAATTATCCGATTGTATCTATAGAAGATGGCTTAGATGAAAATGATTGGAAAGGTTGGCAAAATTTATATAATGAATTAGGTAAAGATATTCAGTTAGTGGGTGACGATTTAACTGTTACAAATCCAATAAGATTGCAGAAAGCAATCTCTACTAATGCAATCAATGCTATTTTGATTAAGTTAAATCAAATTGGTAGTGTTTCAGAAACTCTAGATACCATAAAGCTAGCACAAAAAAATAATTTAGGCGTGGTTGTTTCTCACAGATCTGGCGAAACAGAAGATACAACTATAGCTGATTTAGCTGTAGGGACAGGTGCAGGCCAAATAAAAACAGGCTCATTATGTAGAAGCGAAAGAGTAGCTAAATATAATCAATTACTTAGGATAGAGGAACAGTTATCACCAGAAACAATTTTCGGGCCTCAAAATAATGAATAAACTTTTCATTTCTATCATTATATGTCTTTTATTTTATTTATTTATCAAAGAAGATGGCTTACTAGATTATTATAAAGGATATAATCAGTTAATACAATTGAAAGCAAATCAATTAGAAATAAATGAAGAATTGAATCAAATTAATAATGAAAATTATTTATTAAAAAATAATGATAGATATATAGAAAAAATTGCTAGAGAAGAGTATTTTTATATTTATCCCAATGAAATTATTATAAGTTTATATTAAGATGATAAAAATTTCTATAAAATTTTTTATTTTTGTTTTGCTGATTTTTCATTTTCTTATTGCAGATGAAAGATCTGAAGTTAAGTTGTATATCTTTGAAGATATTGCATATATAGCTTTGGAAGAATTTTTTATATCTCAAGATTTTCAATATAATCTATATAAAGATAAATCTAAAATAGATGTTATCATTGAAAATAAAAGATTTACATTTTCTACAAACTCTTCATTTGTGAAAATAGATGATAAAATTTATCATATGATTAAAAATATTAAGTTTTTCGATAATAATTTTTATGCACCTTTGAATTCTTTTATGCGATTATATACACAGTTTGACAATAAAGAGTTTATTGTTAATTACAATGATAAAGTAATTATTATAAAAGAAACCAACACAGTTAGCCAACAAATACAAGAAGTTGATCAGGAATTTCTAAATAAAATAAAAAATGAAAATAATTGGAAAATTACTACTATAGTTATAGATCCAGGGCATGGAGGAAAGGATCCCGGAGCTATTGGATATCATAATATTAAAGAAAAGCATATTGTGCTAGATATTGCAAAAGAGCTTGGAAGCTTTTTAAAGAAAGAAATGCCTAATTTAAAAGTAATATACACAAGAGATGATGATACATTTTTAGGATTAAAAAATAGAACAGCATTTGCAAACAAAAATGAAGGTCATATGTTTTTAAGTATTCATGCAAATGCAAGCACAGCTAAAACTGCGCGTGGTTTTGAAATTTTTCTGTTACAAGCAAATAGTGTTGATAAAGCTATTGATGTTGCTGTAAGGGAAAATGCATCTATTTTTTTTGAAGACAATCCAGAAGAGTATGAACAAAATCAAATGATAGCCTCTGTATCTGAAAATATGTACTTACAAGAAAGTGAAAAACTTGCAGTTTCTATACAAGCAGCAGTTAAAAAAGAATTACCAAAAACTAGAATGAGAGGTATTAAACAAGCTGGATTCTATGTTTTAGTTGGAGCTGCTATGCCGAAAGTGTTAATTGAGGCAGGATTTATCACAAATAAATCTGAAGCCAAATTATTAAATAAATCTAGTTATAGATCCGAAATGGCCTATGGGATTTTTAAAGGCGTACAAGCGTATATTAACTCTCATAATTCTAAAGTCATACAAAATTAATGCTTAATAGAAATGCTAAAATAGGTATTTTTGATAGCGGACTTGGAGGACTAACTGTATTAAGTTCTATTAAAAGACAGTATCCTCATGAAAAGTTTCTCTATGTAGGTGACACGGCATTTTTGCCATATGGCTCTAAAACAGCTGATACAATCATTAAACGAACACATAAAATTGTCAAATTTTTAATTAGCAAAGATGTTAAGGGTATTATTGTAGCATGCAATTCTGCCTCATCAGTTGCGCTGGAAAGTTTGCAAGAATTTTATGATATTCCTATTATTGGTGTGATAGAGTCCAGCATAGAACTTGCACTTAAAAATAAAAAAACTAAATCTATTGGATTATTAGGCACAACAACTACAGTAAATTCTAAAGCCTACGAAAAAGCATTAAGTTCAAAAACAAATTCAGTCAGTTTAAATTCAATTGCATGCCCTTTATTTGTGCCACTAGTTGAAGAAGGATGGATTAATAAAAATAGAGATATAATTTCAAATATTGCCCAACAATATCTTGTTGAATTATTTGAGAAAAATAATGATATTGACTCAATCATTCTTGGTTGCACGCATTATCCTATTTTGATTGACCCAATTAAAAAAGCTATTCAAGATTTAGGTTATAATGCCAATAAAATTAATTTTATTGACAATGGAACAGCCATATTAAAAAATTTAAATCTAACCATAAATATAGATAATGAAAATAATATAGCAACTGAAAGACTTACTATTTTAGATTCAGAAGATGAGTTTTACGTGACAGACTCACAACCTAACTTTATATCTCTTTCATCGAATATTTTAAATTATGATATCAACACTAAAAATATTTGTACTGATCCAAAGATATTATCATTATGAAAAAAACACATTTAGAGTATTTGGTATCGCTAGAAACTGCAGGAATCAAGCTAGGATTAGATAGAACAGAAAATCTAATGAAAGCATGTGGCTCACCTGAAGAAAATTTAAACTGTATACAGGTTGTTGGTACGAATGGGAAGGGGTCAACATCTGCAATTTTAGCAAATATTTTGAAAGAATCTTCTTATAAAGTTGGCTTATATACTTCACCCCATTTAACAAATATTAATGAAAGAATCAGAATTAATGGTCAATCAATATCAGATAAGAAAATTATTGAATTTATAGATTTATTCAAGAATGATATTAATAAATTAAAAGTATCTTTTTTTGAAGCTATGACAGCAATGGCTATATGGTATTTTAAAAATGAAAATGTAGATATTGCTATTTTAGAAACAGGTTTGGGTGGAAGATTAGATAGTGTTAGTATTTGTAATCCCAAAATAATTGTTATTACCAGAATATCTTTTGATCATCAACATATTTTAGGAAATACTATAGAGCAAATTGCTTTAGAAAAAGCTGGCGCTATAAAAAGCAATTCTATTTGTGTATCTTACCCTCAATTAAGTAAGGTAAAAAAAGTATTAGAAGAAAAAGTAAAAAAAACAAATAGCAAAATAAAGTATATAAGCAAAAAAAATAATTATGTGAACTTAAAAGGTCAACATCAAGCATTAAATGCTACTTTAGCTATAGAAGCAATCAAACATTTAAAAGATTTTAAAACCACCACAAAAAATATTCAATTAGGAATAAAAAATGTTATTTGGCCTGGTAGAATTCAAAAAATTTTTAATGAACCAACAGTTTATTTTGATGTAGCACATAATGAAGAAAGTTTTTTAATGTTATGCAGGTTCATTCAAAATTTAAAAATTAAAGGTAGTAAAGTATTAATGATCTGTCTACAACAAAATAAGGATTTAGGTGAAGCAGCATCTAAAATAATTGATTTATTTGATGATATAATTATTACTGAAACTGGTGTGAGAAATTTTATGCAAGTTAAAGAACTACATAACTTATTAAATTGTGAACATGTTCATATATTGAAAGACCCAAATCAAGCTGCAAAGTATATTAAAAATCTCAAAAAAAATGATTGTGGCGTGATTGCAGGCTCCCATTATTTGGGACCTACCATAACCAATGAATTCAAAATTTCCTTTGATAATATATAAAAAAGAGAATATATTAGGACACGGAGTAATGCTTCGTCTTTAATCAAATCTTATTAATAATCCAATTAATTAAATAATCAAACAAATATGAATATAAAAGAGCTACAAAATTTAACAGTAAAAAAATTACAATCTAAAGCAACTGAGCTGGGCATTTCTGAATATATAGGCCTTAAAAAGCAAGAGCTTATTAAGTTAATTCTAGATACGCAAGTAAAAAAAGAAGAAACAATATATGCGACTGGTGTATTAGAAGTACTTCCAGATGGATATGGATTTTTGCGATTTTCAAATTATAGTTATTTGCCAGGGCCTGATGATATTTATGTTTCTCATTCACAGATTAAAAGATTTAGGTTAAAAACAGGGCATTTAATATCTGGCCAAATTAGACCACCTAAAGATAAAGAAAAGTTTTTTGCTTTACTTAGAGTTGAGTCTATAAATGGTATACAACCTGATAATGCACGTGGGTTAGTTGTGTTTGATAATTTAACTCCATTATACCCTGAAGAAATCATCAAGCTTGAAACAGATATTAAATCTAAATCCACTAGAATTATAGATATGCTATCACCAATTGGTAAAGGTCAAAGAGGGTTAATAGTTGCACAGCCTAAAACAGGAAAAACAATACTATTACAAAAAATAGCAAATTCTATTTCAGAAAATAATCCTGAGGTTAATTTGATTATATTATTAATTGATGAAAGACCTGAAGAAGTAACTGACATGGCTCGAAGTGTTAAAGCCGAAGTTGTTGCATCAACTTTTGATGAACCTCAAGAAAGGCACGTGCAAGTAGCAGAAATGGTAATTGAAAAAGCTAAAAGATGTGTGGAAGCAGGTGAAGATGTAGTAATTCTTTTAGATTCAATTACAAGATTAGCTAGAGCTTATAATACAGTAATGCCTCATAGTGGAAAAATATTATCTGGTGGAGTGGATTCAAATGCGTTACATAAACCAAAAAGGTTTTTTGGTGCTGCTAGAAATGTAGAAGATGGTGGATCATTAACTATTATTTCTACAGCTCTAATTGATACTGGAAGTAGAATGGATGAAGTTATTTTTGAAGAATTCAAAGGAACCGGTAATATGGAACTAGTATTAGATCGAGAATTAAGTGATAAAAGAATATATCCTTCCATTAATATCAATAAGTCAGGTACAAGAAGAGAAGAAAAATTATTATCTAACCGAGATTTATCTAGAATCTGGGTTCTTAGAAAGCTTTTGGCAGAAATGAAAACAAAAGAAGCTATGGAATTTTTATTAGAAAGACTATCAAGAACAAAAACAAATCGTGAATTTCTTGATACAATGAGTAGCTAAATTGTTTTCAAAGCGATTAGATAGAATACAACCATCTGCTACCTTAGCAATGACTGCTAAAGCAGCTGAGTTAAGGTCACATGGAATTGATGTTTTAAATTTTAGTGTTGGTGAACCAGACTTTAATACTCCTCAAAATATAATTGATGCAGCTAAAACTGCAATGGATTCAGGTTATACTAAATATACACCTGGCTCTGGAATCAAAGAATTAAAAGAAGCAGTTTGTCAAAAAATAAAACGTGATAATAATCTAAATTATAATCCTGAAAATGTGGTGATATCTTGTGGAGGAAAGCATTCCTTGTATAATGCGTGCCAAGTATTATTTGAACAAGGAGATGAAGTCATTATATTTTCACCTTATTGGGTATCTTTTCCTGATTTTATTTCTGTAACAGGTGCAAAGCCAGTGTTTGTCAATACCATTTCTGATAGTCAGTATGAACCTGATTTTGATGATTTGATATCTAAAATAACCCAAAATACAAAAGGTATAATTATTAATTCTCCCTCTAACCCAACCGGCGGTGTTTGGAGTGATGAGGCAATAAAAAAAACTTTAGAAATTTCGCATAAAAATGATTTATGGATATTTTCAGATGAGTGTTATGAACAATTAGTCTATGATATTGATTTTAAAAGTATAGCAACTTTTACAAATAATAGAGATAAAGTTTTAACATTTCAAAGTTGCTCTAAAACTTATGCAATGACAGGTTGGCGTATTGGCTATACAATAGGTGAACCCAAAGTAATTAAAGCTATGGGAAAATTACAAGGACAAAGTACTTCTTGCCCTAATTCAATCGCACAATATGCTGCTATAGAAGCTTTATTAGGTAATCAAGATATTATATCAAATATGATCACAACTTTTAAAACTAGAAGAGATTTAATTTTAGATGGCTTAACATCAGTTGATCATATTTTATGTGATACTCCTAAAGGAGCATTTTATGTTTTTCCAGATATTAGTTATTATCTAAATAGATCATATAAAAATAAAATTATTAAATCTGCAAATGATTTAAGTATGCTTTTACTTGAAGAGCAATATATTGTAACAGTCTCTGGTGAAAGTTTTGGAGCTTCAAATAACATTAGATTTTCCTATGCCACTTCAGATGAAGTTATACATAAAATGATAGATAGATTTAACTCAATAGTATCGTTAATAAAATAAAACTTTTTATTTAATGAAAATAATTATTAAACTATGGTCCTTTTATGATTGGAGATAAATACGTAAATGTCAAAAGTATGTAAAATAACAGGAAAAAGGCCTAGAGTCGCTAATAACGTGTCTAAGGCCAACAATAAAACTAAAAGACGTCAATTGCCAAATTTACAGTCCAAAAAGATTTTTGTACCCGAACTTGGTAAAACCGTACGTATTAAACTTTCAGTCAAAGCTTTAAAAACTATTGATAAGTATGGTTTATTACCATACCTTAAAAAGAAAGGTTTATCTTTACAAGATATCATATAAATATGAAAAAAGATACACATCCTGAAAATTATAGATTCGTTGTCTTTCAAGATAATTCTTGTGATTATTCTTTTTTAACTAAGTCTACAATTGAAACAACCGATACAATTAAGTGGGAAGATGGCAAAGAGTATCCACTTTATAAACTTGAAATTTCAAATAAATCACATCCATTTTTTACTGGAAAACAAAATCTTGTTGATACTGCTGGTAGAATTGAAAAATTCAATCAGAAATACAATATAAAAAAAAATAAAACTGAGAGCTAATCTCTCTTTTTTAAAAATTCAATCATTCTTATAATACTATATGCTATATTTAATTTATAGAAGCATTTTGCTTACCCTTATGAAATCAACCATTTTAGTTGGCGGCCAAGCTGTTATAGAAGGTGTGATGATGAGAGTTCCTGGCGCATATGCTACAGCAGTACGAAAAGCTGATGGTACTATAGAGCTAGATTACAATAAATTTATTTCCAAGGTCAGTAATAATTCTTTTTACGGACTCCCTATTTTTAGAGGTATGATTCATTTGTTTGAATCAATGAGTATAGGTTATAAAACTTTAGAGTGGTCTGCTAAAATTGCTGAACCAAACCAAAAAACTAATAAATTTTTGGATATCATTTTAACAATCATTTCTTTATTATTTTCTTTAAGTCTTTTTGTTGGCGTTCCATTATTAGTTGCCGATTTGATTCAATATTATTATTTATCAGAAAATACATTTGTTTTTAATATTATTTCAGGTTCTGTTAGAATTATTTTATTCTTATTATATCTAATTCTAATTTCTTACATGAGCGATATCAAAAGATTATTTCAATTCCATGGAGCTGAGCACAAAACAGTATATAATTTTGAATCTGGTGATAAGTTAAATATCAAAAATGCCCATTCTTTTCCTAAAGAACACCCAAGATGTGGTACGAGTTTTATTTTTATTGTAATGTTGGTCTCTATAATTTCATATAGTGTGATTGATTCATTAGCAGTACAAATGGGTGTAGAATTAACGATTGTTAATAGATTGTTGATTCATATACCTTGTTTACCTTTAGTTGCAGGCTTTTCTTATGAAGTATTAAAAATTACAGCTAAATATCAGAATAATATATTTTTTAAAATTCTTGGATTTCCAGGTTTAGCATTACAGAAAATTACCACACAAATTCCTGATGAGGATCAACTTGAGGTTGCTATAAAAGCTCTTCAACATGCATTTGGTGATGAAATACATAAATATGAAGGCAAGCAATTCAATGCTGAAGCTGTAGGATAGTCATGTTAGATAAATTAAAAAAAATTATCACTGATTATGAGAAGTTAAACCAACAGTTAACTGACCCCAATATAATAAATGATATTAAAAAATATCAAAAAATCTCCCAGGATTTTAGTAACATTAAAGATAAAGCGCAATTAGCACAGAACTATATTGATAAATTAAATGAATTAAATGACATTAAAGATATTATTGATAATGAAACCGATAATGAAATGAAAGAATTAGCCACAGAAGAGCATGCTTCATTGCAAATTGAAATTGATAATCTCGAAGAATCTATTGAAGAAATTTTAGTTGAAACAGATCCTGATGATAGTAAAAATATCATTATAGAAATTAGGTCTGGAACGGGAGGTATAGAAGCCGCATTATTTGCTGAGGATTTATTTAGAATGTATTCTAGGTATGCTGAAGATAAATCATGGAAAACAGAATTAATGAGTTTAAATGAAAATGATGGAGGTGGAATTAAAGAGGCTGTTATATCATTTAAAGGTGATAGTGTTTTTGGACAAATGAAATATGAAAGTGGTGTACATAGAGTTCAGCGTGTACCTGAAACCGAATCTAGTGGTAGAATTCATACAAGTGCAGCAACTGTAGCTGTATTACCAGAAGTAGAAAATATTGATATAGAAATCAATGATGCAGATATTAAAATTGATACATATAGGGCATCTGGTGCAGGAGGACAACATGTTAATAAAACTGAATCAGCTATCAGGATTACTCATATTGCAAGTGGTTTAGTTGTTACCTGTCAAGATGAAAGTTCACAACATAAAAACAAAGATAAAGCAATGAAAGTTTTAAGAGCTAGACTTTATGATCTTCAAAGAGAACAACAAGCAAAAGAGCGTGCTGATGTAAGAAAGAGTATGGTTTCAACAGGAGATAGAAGCGCCAAAATAAGAACTTATAATTTTCCCCAGGGTAGAGTAACAGATCATAGAATTAATTTAACATTGTATAAATTAAATGAAATTATTAATGGTGATCTTAATGAATTAATCCAAAATCTTAAAATAGAAGATCATAAAAGTAGAATTTCATCATAGGCTATAGGATGAATGATTTTACTATTGATGATGCCATTAAAAAAGGCAACTATTATTTATCAGAAAAATTTTCTAACTATAAAAATGAAACACTTTGGATTCTACAAAGTGTTTTAAATATTGATTTATCAAATATCACATTAAATAAGCATAAGTCAATAGATAACAAAGATTACGAATTATATATTTCACTTATAAAAAGAAGACAAAATTCCGAACCGATACAACATATTTTAAATTCTGTTATTTTTTATGGTTACAAAATTAAAGTAAATAATAATGTATTTATTCCTAGACCTGAAACTGAACTGATTATTGATATAGTTAAAAAAGAAATAGGGTTCTCAGATAGTATATTAGAAATCGGTACGGGCACTGGGTGCATTTCCATATGTTTGGAATTAGAGCAATTAGCTAAAGATATTTTATCATTAGATATTAATTATCATGCTCTAAAATTAGCAAAAGAAAATGCCAAAAATTTAAAATGTTCTAAAATAAAATTTAAAAATGAAAATTTTTTAAATTTTAGTACAAAGGATAAGTTTAATCTTATCATTTCAAATCCCCCGTATATCAGTTTGGAGGAAATTCCAAAAATAGATTATGAAGTCACGTTGTATGATCCTATGAATGCATTAACAGATTACAAAGATGGATTAGCTTTTTATAGACAATTTAATGATTTTGGTAAATTTCATTTACAAAAAAATGGATATATGTTGTTTGAATTTGGTTTACCAAAACAAGTCAATCAATTAAAAAAAATATTCTCTAAAGATTTGTATAATTATAAATTCATTAATGATTTAAGCTCAAAACCCAGATTTATATTATTAAATAAAAAAAATGATTAAAGCATATATTCAAATTTTACGACCTATTAATCTGCTAATTACATTAGCTTGTATTATTGTAACATCATTAATTTTAAATCAATTTTCATATGATTTAATTCCACTTATTTTTACAATACTTTGTCTAACTGCTTTTGCTAATATTATTAATGATCTTTTTGACTATCAAATTGATCAAACTAACAGACCTGATCGTCCATTACCATCAGGCAATATTACATATAAGTCAGCTATTATTTTGTCTATTTTATTATTTTT
>CAZYFB010000035.1:0-11438 GCA_964646655.1 uncultured bacterium | reverse complement strand
ACCAGAATGTTCAGCATGTTTTTTTAAATCATAATCTGTTCTGCTTGCCACACCTTCTAATTCATCATATCCCCAAGGATATTTATATTCAATATCATAGCAGGCATCTGCATAATGTGCAAGCTCATCTTTTTCATGAGCTCTATAATTAAAGTTTTCTGGATAATTTGAAAAAGACTGCCACCAATTTAAACGTTTATCCCTCCAATATTTTAACCACTCTTTTTGAGTTCCAGGCTCAATAAAAAATTCCATTTCCATTTGTTCAAATTCACATGATCTAAAAATATAATGCTCTGTTGTGATTTCATTTCTAAAACTTTTACCCATTTGAGCAATCCCAAAAGGAATTTTCATAGACATGCTTTGTTGACAATTTAAAAATTGTACAAACATTGCTTGAGCAGTCTCTGGTCTTAAATAAACTGCAGAATCTTTAACAATTTTTTCAATACCTTTTTTCAAAGTATCTTTATCTAAATCTTTATTATTGTTTACATAATTAGCAATATCACCCAGAGCATCAACCGAGCCAATTTGACTTCTAAACATTAGATTAAACTGTTTTTCATCACTTAAAAAAGGGCTGTTAAATGTAGGACTTAAATAGCCTGGAAAATCAAATATGTTGCTATGTGTTTGTTTATTTTCTTCAAAAAAAGCAACTTTTCTTTCTTCAATTACTTTTAAACCTTTTAAAGTTTTACCTTCACGTTTTAAAAGTATATTAAAACGTTTTTCAATTGCACTTTGATATTCTTTAGCTTGACCTTTATCTGTACAAGTAATATTTATTTCGTCTCCAACCTTTGGTATTGGAGCCTTATCTGCTCTAAATCGCTCCTTACTAATTAAACAATCAACAAGGGGATCTGAAAAACCTGCTAAATGACCTGAAGCTTCCCATACCTTTGGATGCATTATAATTGATGCATCTAAACCAGAAATATCTTCTCTTTCATGAACCATTGATCGCCACCATTCATTCATTAAATTTCTTTTTAGTTCTACACCCAATGGCCCATAATCATAAGCACTTTTTAGTCCGCCATAAATTTCACTACTTTGAAAAATAAATCCTCTTTGTTTTGCTAGCGATATAATTTTATCCATTATTTTTTTATCATCAGGCATTACTTTTTCCTAAATTTACGTTTCGGACTAGATTTTTTTTGTTCAATTAAATTTTTTGCCTGTTCAAGTGTTAGTTCATCATGGTTAATATCTTTTGGCATTTTAGCGTTAATTTTACCATCAGTAATATACATTCCATATCGACCATCTCTAATTTCAATATTATCACCCAACTCTTTAATAATTTTTGGACCTCGTCCTTGCTTACCTGAACTTAACAACTCACCTGCCTCTTTTTCTGATAGTGTAAACAAATTTTGATCAATTGGTACAGAGGATGTTACTTTCCCGCATCTGATATAAGGACCAAATTTTCCAATATCAATTTTAATTTCATCTTTATTATCTCCCCAATTACCTATAACTTTAGGCAGACTGGCTAAATTAATTGCTAACTCAGCGTCAACATTTTCCATCTCAACATTAGGTGGAAGAGATTTCATTTTATCTCCGCATTGAATATATGGTCCAAACCTTCCTTTTTTTAACACAATGTCTTCATTAGTGATAGGATCTTTTGCAATTATTTCAGGCGCTTTATTTTTTAATTCTATTAATTCATTTATTTTTTCTAATGTAAGTTCACTTGGTGGAAAATCTCCTGGTATAGTAAACCTTTTATCATCATTATATTGGCCGTAAATACCATATCTTCCAATTCTAATTTCTACATCTTGTTTATCATTACTCATAATATTAATAAGACGAGCATTATTCTTATCAAATTCTTGCTCAAGTTTTGTTTTTAAGCCCTTAATAACATCATTTCCAAAATAAAATCCTTTTAAATAATCAGATTTACTATTTTCTCCTCTAGATATAGAATCTAAATCGTCCTCCATATTTGAGGTATATTTTAAATTAACTAAATCATCAAAATATTTTTCCAAAAATTGAACAACAGCATATCCAGTAAAGGTTGGAATCATAGTCCCTTTTACTTTATTGACGTATTCTTTATCTTGAATTTTCTTAAGTATAGATGCATATGTTGAGGGTCTTCCAATACCTAATTTTTCTAATTCTTTCACCAATGAAGCTTCAGTGAACCTATTAATTGGTTTTGTAAAATGTTGTTTAGGCTCAAGATTTTTACAATTTAATTTTTCACCTTTTGTTACTTCAGGTAGAATAATTTCATTGTCATCTTTATCTTTTTTATTATCAACTCCTTCTACATATACCTTTAAAAATCCTGGGAATGTTACCACCTTACCTTTTGCTTCAAATATATATTGCCCATTTGAAATTAATAAATTTGTTCTTTCAATTTGTGCAGATTTCATTTGAGATGCTAGCGTTCTTTTCCATATTAATGTATATAATTTTAACTCGTCAGTATTTACTTTATTTTTCAGTTCATCTGGATGTTTAAACTTTGCGCCCGCGGGCCTAATTGCTTCGTGCGCTTCTTGAGCATTTTTTATTTTACTACTATATTGTATTGCTGAACTTGGTAAGTATTTATCACCAAATAATGATTTAATTTCATTTCTTGAAGCAGAAATAGCTTCGGAAGATAGATGCACAGAGTCTGTTCTCATATAAGTAATATACCCATTTTCGTACAAGCCCTGGGCTACTCTCATTACATTTTGTGCGCTCATTCTAAATTGTCTGATTCCTTCTTGTTGAAGAGTAGATGTTATAAAAGGAGCATATGGTTTTTGTTTAGTTGGTTTCGTATCAACCGTATCAATTTTCCATAAACTATCTTTTATTTCATCACAAATTTGATTTACTGTTTTATCATTAAGTACAATATCATTTTTATTAAATAATTCACCACTTTTTTTATCAAATGATTTACCTGTAGACACTTTATTGCCATTGACTTTAATTAAATGAGCATTGATAATACCATTTTTATTTTCAAAATCACCAGATATACTCCAGTATTCATTTTGCTTAAATTGACTTCTTTCTTTTTCTCTATCAACTAAGATTTTAACTGCAGGGCTTTGGACTCTTCCAGCAGAAACACCACCCTTCATATTTGTCCACATGGTTTTTGAAACCATAAAACCAAATAGTCTATCTAAAAATCTTCGTGTTTCCTGAGAGTCAACCAGGTGATTATCAATATCTCTTGTTTTTTCTAAAGCTTCTAATATTGCAGTTTTTGTGATTTCATTAAAGACTAATCTTTTGACTGGTATTTTAGGTTTTAACTCATCAACAATATGCCACGCAATTGCCTCACCTTCTCTATCAGGATCAGTTGCAATTAATAATTCATCAGCCTTTTTAAGTGCCGATTTCAAAGCTTTCACAGTTTTGACACTATTAGGAGAAACATTATATTCAGCTGAAAAATCTTTTGCAACATCTATTCCTAGATTACTTTTTGGTAAATCTCGAATATGTCCTACTGAAGCTTCAACAGAATATTTTGAATCTAGAAATTTCTTGAGTGTTTTGATTTTTGAAGGAGACTCAACTATAATTAGATGGTTTTTCATAACGCCTTAATTTACTCACCTTCTATATTTATATTGCAAGATAAATTTTAATTATAAAGTTTTTTGATAATCAGAAAAAAGTTTTCCAAATTTTTTTGCATTTTTTTCTGTAGGGTTAGTTGGATATAATTTTTCGATTGCTGATAAGTCATCTACCATTAACTTTCCATTTAAATGATCTAGTTCATGTTGAAATAATTTTGCAAGGAAGCCAGATAGTTTCGTTTTGATTACCTTTCCATCAGTATTATAATATCTGACTTTAATTTTATCATACCTATCTCTTTCAACCATTAAGCCAGGTATACTTAAACACCCTTCTTCATCAAGTTTAATTGATTTTTTATCGCATTTATCTATTTGTGGGTTTATATAAATTTCATAATTATCAGCATATGGATTTTTTAAAATTGGTTTTTCGGAAGCTTCTAATTTTTCGATTTCTTCAGACTTACTTTCATCTTCTATTCTTTTCATACCAATAAAAATTTGATAGTCGTAACCTATTTGATTTGCAGCAATTCCTGCACAAGTAATCTTTTGATAAGTATCAATCAAATCTTTTATAATATTTTTTATATAGTCTGATGCTGGAAAAGTAACTTGTTTTGTTTCTTTTTTTAAAAAAGTAACATTTTCTTTTATAATTTTTTCATCATCCCAAATTTTTACTATATCTTTAATAGCCATATTTAATGCTTTCTAAAATTGATATAAAACTTAATACATAGTTTCATTCAATAACAATATTTAGTAAATTCTTATAATCATGTCGAATATATATGAAGGAACAATTAAAAAGTTACACTCTACATTAAATAATGAGGTTCATTATAGCTTACCTGTTGGACCTAATTTAGTAGAGCTAAATCCTTTAATAAATAAAAAGGTTAAATTTTCTTTTAAAGGAGATATACATTGTATAAAATGTAATAATAAAATAAAAAAAACATTTGCACAGGGTTATTGTTTTCCTTGTTTTCGTGATGCCCCAGAAACATCTGAATGTATTTTAAGGCCAGAATTATGTAGAGCTCATGAAGGGGAATCTAGAGATATAGAATGGTCAAAAAAATACTGCTTAACTGATCAGCATGTTTATATGTCATTTACTGGAAATTTAAAAATTGGTGTTACTAGAAATTCACAAATTCCTACTCGATGGATAGATCAAGGTGCTACGAAGGCCATTATTTTGTGTACTACACCAAATCGTTATTTAGCTGGAGTTATTGAAGTTTATTTAAAACAATTTTATTCAGATCGAACACATTGGATTAAAATGCTTTCTGGCAAATTTGAAGAGCCTGATTATAATAAATGCTATATTGATGTAAAAGATCATTTAAAAAATCAATTTTCTAAATATATGATTGATAGTAATTGGGTAGATATCAACTATCCAATTAAATCTATTCCAGAAAAAATTAAGAGTTTTTCGTTTGACAAAGAAAATTATTATGAGGATATATTAGTAGGTATTAAAGGACAATATTTACTTTTTAAAAATAACAAAGTAATAAATATTAGAAAGCATACTGGTTATTCAATCAAGATTGAGTATTAAAAATTTTTATTTCCATATACAATATTACCATTAACTATGGTTGCGATCACATCTGTTTTTAATATTTTTTCTGATTCTATTGTCATAATATCATTGGACAATATAGATAAATCTGCTTCATAGCCTACTTCAATCATACCCCTATTATTTTCTGAAAATTCTGCTATCGCGGCACCTTTAGTAAATAAATTCAAGGCTTCTATTCGAGATAGTTTTTCCTGTGATTGCCAACCTCCTTTTGGAAAACCATCATGATCAGTTCTTGTAATTGCAGCATAAAATTCATGAAGTGGATTTCCTTCTTCTATAGGACAATCTGAACCTCCAGCTATAACAATTCCATTATCTAAAAGTGTTTTCCACCGACTGATTCTATGTAAGCGATGTTCTCCAATACGACTTTTCATCCACTTCATATCACTTGTACAATGTGATGGTTGCATAGAAGCAATTATTGAACATTCCTTTAATCTTCCAATATCATTTGTTGTAAGCATTTGTGCATGTTCTATTCTCCACCTTCTATCATTTTGTGCTTTAAGATATTTTTGATATGTATCAAGTACAAACGAATTACCTCTATCCCCAATAGCATGTGTGCATAATTGAAAATTATTATCATAGCATAATGATGCTAATTCATCAAACTCTTCTTTTGATATTAGTATTAATCCACAATTACAATGATCATCATGATAAGGTTCATGTAATGCGGCTCCTCTACTTCCAAGGGCACCATCAATAAAGGCTTTAACTGACCTGAGTTTATATTGTTTTCCAGAATATTGCCCTTTAGCAAAAAAGTCAACTAAAAAATCTTTAAATGATCCACCAATCATCCCATAACATTTAATTGGAAAGTTATTTTCTTGGACTAGCTCAATGATTGATTCAATTATTTCTGGTGATTGCCATGCATCATGAACATTAGTAATGCCTCGTTCAGCAGCGTACTGTGCACCACTTAACAACCATTTTTTTGTTGAATCTTTATTTGGTTTAGGCATGCTATTTCTAATTGGATCCATCGCATTATCAATCAAAATACAGTCATTTACAATTGAACCACCCTCAATATTTGTTGATAAATCAAAATTAGACACTTTTGCAGCTACATTATTAATCCATGCACTGTGCCCATCAATTCTTGTTAAATAAACTGGATTATTTTGAATTGTCTTATTTAATAATTCAGATGATGGAAAATTTTTATCATTCCATAAATTTTGATCCCAACCAAAACCTTCAATCCATTCACCGGATTTTAATGTTTTACTTTTATTATAAATTAAATTTTCTATTTCTTCAGCAGATTTTGTTCCCTTTAAATCCACCATATCCAGCCTTTGACCTAAATTTTTAATATGAAAATGTGCATCGATAAACCCAGGAATGACAAAAGCTCCATTAAGATTTATGGTTTTAAAATTTGGGTGAGGATTATTTAAGCTGTAGTATTGCCCATTTTTAATTGTTAAACTTTCAACAATTGGAAAAGACTCGTTAAGAGTCATAATTTTGCCATTAACTAAATTTAAGGGTTCAGTATTCATTTTTTTTATATTATTTTTAAGTATATAATTTAAATAAAAAAGAACATTTATTATGAAAAAAATTGATTTAAGAAGCGATACGGTTACACTACCATCAACTGAAATGAGACAATCCATTTTAAATGCACAATTAGGTGATGATGTTTTTCAAGAGGATAATGATGTTAATTTACTAGAAAGCAAAGCAGCAAAATTATCAGGGAAAGATGCAGCTTTATTGGTTCCAAGTGGTACAATGGGAAATTTAGTTTCATTTTTAGCGCATTGCCCTAGAGGTACTGAAGCAATTTTAGGAAACAAATCACATACTTTTACTTACGAAGCAGGAGGTATTTCAGCTTTTGGTGGAATTCATTCACATCAATTACACAACGAAGAAGATGGTACTATAAATATTAGTTCAATTAAAAATGCGATAAGAATTGATAATATTCATTTTCCAAAGACCTCATTAATTAGCTTAGAAAACACTCATAATAAATGTTTCGGCCATCCAATTTCTAAAGATTATATTGATCAAGTATCTTTCATTGCAAAAGAAAATAATATTAAACTACACATTGATGGTGCTAGAATATTTAATGCTACTATAGCTCTTAACATTTCATTAAAACAATTAATTGAAAATGTAGATTCTGTTACTTTTTGTTTATCAAAAGGTTTAGCTTGTCCAATTGGCTCTTTAATTTGTGGGTCAAGCGATTTCATTAATGAAGCACGCCGTATTAGGAAAGCATTGGGTGGAGGAATGAGGCAAGCAGGTATCATTGCAGCTGCTGGATTGCATGTGATAGACAACATTGATTTTCAAATTTCTAAGGATCATAAAAATGCAAAAATTCTTGCTGACGGCATCGATTCTATAAAAGGTTTAAATATTGATTCAAGTAAAGTAAAGTCAAATATTATTTATTGTCGTTTAGAAAAAAATATCATGAATGATGATGATTTCTTAAAAAAATGTGAAGAGCATGGCGTATTATTTTTTAAATATATATCTGGTGATTTTAGACTAGTCACACATTATGGAGTAACAAAAGAAGATATAGCATACACATTAAATACTTTTGAAAAAGTACTATCAAAGTGATTTTTTTTTAAATAAATTCTTCAAACGTTTATAAGGATTAAAACATATATGGCTAAAGGCGTTACACCTCAATCACAAGATGCATCAAAATGGTATACTGATGTAATAACTAAAGCACAATTAGCAGATTATGGCCCTGTAAAGGGAACAATGGTTATCAGGCCTTATGGTTACTCAATCTGGGAGTCTATTAAAGATGAATTTGATTCAAGATTTAAAAGTACAAATCATGTAAATGCTTATTTCCCCCTTTTTATTCCAAAATCCTTTTTAGCTAAAGAAGCAGAGCACGTTGAAGGGTTTGCAAAAGAATGTGCAGTAGTTACTCACTCTAAACTTAAAGTAGATAATCAAAAGTTAGTTGTAGATCCAGATTCAAAATTAGAAGAAGAAATAATTGTACGACCTACTTCAGAAACAGTTATATGGTCAATGTATAAAAAATGGATTAATTCTTATAGAGATTTACCAATATTAATTAATCAATGGGCAAATGTAGTAAGATGGGAAATGCGTACAAGACTTTTTTTAAGAACAAGTGAATTTCTTTGGCAAGAAGGCCATACTGCGCACTCATCTGAAAATGAAGCAATTGAAGAAGCTAAAAAAATATTATCTATATATAAAGATGTTGTAGAAAATATAATGGCTATTCCTGTATTAACAGGTTATAAAAGTGATTCAGAAAAATTTGCCGGAGCTGTTGAGACGTATTGTATTGAGGCAATGATGGGAGATAAAAAAGCTTTACAAGCTGGAACATCTCACTATTTAGGTCAAAATTTTGCTAAAGCATTTGATGTTAAGTTTCAAACTGAAAACAATGATGAAGAATTTGTTTATGCTACAAGTTGGGGCGTAAGTACTAGGTTAATTGGTGCATTAATAATGGTGCATGGAGATGATCAAGGTTTAAGATTGCCTCCTAAGTTAGCTCCTATTCAAATAGTTATTGTTCCAATTTTTAAATCTGATGAAGATAAAAAACAAATTAAAGACTTTATTAAACCATTAACTGATGATTTAGATAAAGATAGCATTCGATATTATTTTGACGATCGAAATAAAATGTCACCAGGCTTTAAGTTTAATGAATGGGAGATGAAAGGTGTACCTGTAAGAATAGAAGTTGGAATGCGTGATATTGGTAATAATACAATTATTTATTCTAGACGAGATAATCAGAGTAAAAATAATATTGGAATAGATAAAATAGAAGGATATTTCAAACAATTATTACTTCAAATTCAACAATCTTTATTTGATCAAGCTAAAGAATTTCAAGATAGCAACACATTTACCACTAATTCATATAAAGATTTTAAAAACATTATTAAAAAAGGTGGCTTTGTACAATGTGGTTGGGATGGTACGAATGAAAGTGAAGAGAAGATAAAGCAAGAAACAAAAGCTACAATAAGATGTATTCCTTTTAATCAAGATATTGATTCTTTAAAATGTATTTATTCAAACAAAGAAGCTAAATATCAAGTAGTTTTTGCACGCGCATATTAAGAGTAAGCCTTGATAGTTTCATCTAAAGGTATCATTCTTAAAATATTTCCTTATAGCAATACCAGTATCATTTGTAATGTTTTTACAGAAACATATGGAAAAATTACTTTAATATCTAAAGGTGTTAGAAAACCAAAAAATCCACTGCTATCTATTTTGCAACCTTTTCATCTATTAGAGTTAACTTTTTATTATAAAAAAAATCGTTCAATGCATATAATAAAAGAAGCTGATATAATAAATGAGTTTTCACACATAAGAGAAGATTTTTCTAGTATAGTTTTTGGTTCTGCTATAAATAATATTATAAATAAAATTTTTGAAGAAGATTTTCCTAATGAAGTAATTTTTAGATTATGTTCTAAATCATTAGATTCATTATCAAAAAATATAAGAAACAATAAAGTGATTTTTGTTTTTTTTATTTATCATCTTTCTAAACAATTAGGTTTTATGCCAAGTTCTAAGTCATGTAATAGTTGTAATCAAAAATTTATAAATGATGCAATTTTTTCTTCTAGTTTAAATGCTCTAATCTGTGATCAATGTATAATTCATCAATCTATGGATTTAGATTTTGTAGTAAAACACTCAACTTTAGATAAAATAGACTTAATTAACAAAACTTATATTAATAAAATATTTGCAACGGATTTATCGAATCAAAATTTATCTGAATTATTTAACTTTTTAATTGCATTCATGAATAGTAATATTAATCATATGCTAAAAGTTAATAGTATTAAAGAAGTAACTAAATTTTATCATGAAAAAAAATAATATTTCAGAAAAGTTTGATTCAAACGACTACCATTTTAACCTAGATAGTAAGTTAGGCATATATTTGATTCATGGATTTTCAAGTTCTACTTATGAAGTAAAAAAATTAGCATTGCACTTATCTGAAAAAGGCTATCAAGTCAGAGCAGACAATTTACCAGGCCATGGTACAACAGTAGAAGATTGTAATTCAACAAAATATCAAGAATGGCTGAATTCAGTTGAAAAAGGAATAGCTGAGATGTATTCAAAATGCGACAAAGTAATTGTAATTGGTGTTAGCATGGGTGGCGTTTTATCATTACACTTAGGTAGCTTATTTCCTCTTGATGGAATAATTTCTGCATCTGCACTCTTTAAATTTAAAAATGAATTTAATGTGCGTTTTATTAATAGAATATTTAATAAAATAAAAAAAACAGTACCAAAAAAAAGCACATTTAATCCAGATTTAGTTAAAGCACAAAACATACAATTTTATGGATATAACCATTACCCATTATGTGCACTGAATGAAATGAGAAAAATGATTGATAAAGTTAAATTAACATTAAAAAAGATATCAAGCCCATTATTATTAATACACTCAACTATTGATCAAACTGCACCATTTGAAAACCTAGAAATAATTAAGCAAGAATTAACAATATCTAATTTAGAAACTTTAGTCGTAAATGAAACGGGTCATAACATTTATGATACAGATAAAAATGATAAAAAAGTTATCTTTGATAAAATTGATCAATTCATTGAAAGAATCTTTAATTAAAATTGATTAAAAAATCTAAAACCTTTTCAATTTACAAAAATCCACAACTTTATGATGATATTATGTGGTGGAAAAAAGATGATATAGCATTTTTTAAGCAAATTATTCAAAAATATAATGTTAAATCTGTTTTAGAATTATGTTGTGGAACAGGAAGGATTGGGATACCTATAATTAAGTCAAATATTGATTATTATGGAATTGATACTTCAACTAATTTTATAAAATTTTTTAATACAAAAGTTCAGGGGTATAAAAATAAAAATATTAAAAAAGCTAATGCAAAAAATTTTAACTTAAATCAGAAATTTGATTTAATTATTATTGGATTTAATTCCTTAGCACATTTATTAAAAGATCAAGAAATACAATCATGCTTTAAAAGTGTGTATAATCATATGCATGAAAATTCTCTTTTTATCATTGATATTTTTATGCCAACAAACGAGATTACTTCAAATTTAAATGCTGAAAAAATAGATTTAATGGATTTCAAAGATTCCAAAAATAATCAAGTAATAAAAATATATGAATCAAATAAATATAATTATATTACTGAAGTCAACAC
>CAZYFB010000034.1:0-11473 GCA_964646655.1 uncultured bacterium | reverse complement strand
TTTAATTCTTGTTAGAATATTGTTTGATTGTTTACCTTTAAAGACATTATAGTAATATTATTTTATATAATAAACACTATGTGCGGTGATTTAATAACAATTAAAAAGTAAAAAAATTGAATACAAAATTTTTAAAAACAATAATTTCATTATTTTTTGTTTTAATTTGGGTTTCGTGCGAAGATCCTAATGATGAACAATCAAACAATCAAAATAGCAATGACGACCCACAAGAAAGTAGCACTATAGGCCAAGATTTAGCTGGCTCCCAAGACCCTGTCGCTTCTGTATTTTTTGATTTGGCAGATGAAAGTCTTAATTACACTTATGATTTTTACTCTGTATCCGGCATAGGTTATGCAAACACAATTAATCTTCCTTGTAGTATTCGAGAAACGGATATTGTCAATTTTTACACATTCCCTGAGTATTTAATAGAAGCTCAAAATTGTGCTTATGAAAATTGTGGCTGGTGTAGTGGGCAAAATATAGAAACAGATTTAAACCCTAACGATTGTGATCAAGCAGGCGGCATATGGGTAGAATCTACGGATGAGCTGTCAGATGCTGATAGTTATATTTCAAACTCTTTATTAGATGAAACCTATGGCGGTTTATGTAGTTGTTGGTGTGTTGATAATGATGGTGATATGGTTGACTGTGCTAGTCAAAATGCGGTATCTCAAGTTTACACGCAAGGTGTTCCAACGCAAGAAGGAGGCCAATGTCAAAATATATTTATCACAAGTGAATCTGAATGTACAAATTCAGGTTGGGTTTGGTTTACTGATTCTATAGATTGCTCATTAATGGATGCAAATCAGGACTGTGTAATGCAAGAATCGCAAGATTTGAACATTACCAATACTGAATCGGCAGATTTTTCAATATCGTATACAAATTTAGAAAAACTTGTTTGGGATATTGAGGCAGGAAGATACAAACCTCAAGTATCAAGTGAAATTACAGAAGAAGTATCTTTAACTGATGAATCTGATATTTATGATATTTCAAGATATTGGACTATTATAAATGAATGGGAAAACCTTGATGGAAAAATTTATATAGATCATTCTCAGTGGAATGATACAACTATAGTTTATGAAGAGCAAGAGATAGACTGTGTTTTATTAAATGAATCTGATTGTAACAGTGCTGGATTAGCTAAAGGCTGCTTATGGAATGGCTCATCATGTGAAATTCAAGATTGTTCTTCAATTGATAATTTAAATGATTGTTTAGGAAACTGTTTATGGGTAAATGATAGCTGTTCTGATTCAGTTTATCCTGTACCTGTAGATGTTATAATTGACCAAATATTTGATTATACCGCAACAATTTTAAACCCTGATTCTTTAATGTTTAGAATTAATTCTGACTGCAATAATGATGGCACATGGACTGCAGCGGAGCTGTATGAAGATATAGGTACTGATGGATGCCCAGATGAATATGAAGATGGTAATGGTGGTTGTGTTTGTGATTACCCTGATAATTGTTCCGATGATGATACACAGACTGGTGATGACCCAAATATAGATAATTGGCAACAAGGACTTGCAATTGATGTATATACAGAAAATAATGGACAATATGATTGTGTTGCTCCTTATTGCAATATTGAACTTAGTTTAGATGCATACAGAGGAGAGCCGTTTGAAGATAGACCTGATAATCTATCTGATGCAGAAATCTATTGGGACATACCTATTGGTGACACAGAACAAGGTAATGGCCAATGGCAAGGGCAAGAATTAGAACCTTGGGCTGATTTAAATTGTAACTTATTATATGATGATACAGCTGACGGTTCAGGAAATGGGTTGTGGGATGGTGATGAGATTTTTCAAGATTCAAATGGTGATGGAATATGGAATAACGATGAACCTTTATATGCATTATCTGAAACACCAAATCAGATTATTGTTAATTATGATACAGACGGTAACGGTGTTGTTGATGAATTGGATGGGCCTGCTGAAGTTATTACAGAGGTAGATCCAGATGAGATTAATTCTTCGATGGTTTATTTAAATGGAGGCTATATTTCCTACACTGAAATAATTCAAGAAGAATCTTTTCAGGAATATAAATATTATAGCTACACTCCAATTAAAGAGGTAGTAACAGTTTTTTCTAATGAAATTATTGAAGATATTCCAGCCCCATTAGTGAGTGATGAGTATAGTATCGCAAAAACTTATTGGCCTACTCTACCAGATGGAACTGATGTTGATGGAAATGGAATTGCAGATAGGTATTATGACTATGATTATCATCTATTTAAATATGATGATGGTGCTAACAAAAATTTACTTAAATTAATTCATCCTTCGTATTACTACAATCCTGGTTTTTTTGAAAGTCCAGATCAAATTGAAGATGGCTTCTTTGAAATATCTGACTTAATCGAAGATATCATGATATATGTTAATGGAGATAATTTAAGAGATGGCGAAAATATAACCACATTTTCTGTTGATTCTGTCGATGTTAATGACGATGGTACCCACAATCATGTTTATGATATTACAAAAGAATTTGAAGTTTCATTTGAATCAGTTAATGTTCCCATGAGAAAATATTTAGGTACACTCTTAGATGACACTAATAATCAATGTGATGAAGGACAGGTTATCGAATGCGCAGATGGTACAATTTCTTGCCCTGATATGTCTAATAGTAGCGGGCAGGTTGCTGAAAATGAATGTGGTGAATATATCAAAGAAATTGAACAATGTTCTGCTGATACAACAATAAACGCTTATAAAGTTATAAGAACAAAAAATTCCGTTATGCATGGATCAGGCGTTGAATATGGTGAGAGAAACACAATATGGCTATCAGAAGGAATAGGTATAGTTAAAGATAAATTAGAAATTAGATGGTCTGGAGAAAATGGTGCAGTTGATAACTGGACTGAATACTCAAGATTGGAGTTAAGAAATATTGAAGCATCTGAATCAGGTTTAAATTTAGGGAGAATGTTTAATTCAGGTAAGGTTATTGATATTAATAATTTTGAAAATGAAAATGGATTGAATAATGACCCTTACATTCCTCAACCAACAGCAATTTTACAAAGAGTGAGAGTTAATAATGATTAAAAAAAATCTATTCATATTATTTACTTTGGCCAGTATTGTACTAGCAGGTACAGACGGAACAATAAGGGGTAGAGTAACCTCAGGAAATGATGGTCAACCTCTACCTGGTGTTCAGGTTTTCATTGGAGATATAGGCGTAGGTTCAGTTTCAGATCTTGATGGAAACTTTTTGATATTAAATGTACCCGTAGGTGAACATGAAGTAACTGTTGCTATGATAGGATATAAGACAATTAAAAGCAACCTATCTGTTACAATGGATAAAACTACATGGTACAACCCATCTATGGACTCAGCTGCATTAGAAGGTGAAACAGTTTATGTTAGCGGAGAAAGAGAATTGGTTGAAAAAGGAAAAACTTCTAAAAAAGTTACGGTTAATAAAGAGGCTATAGAAGCACTTCCTATTAAAGATGTATCTGAACTTTATTCTCTTCAGGCTGGTGTTGTAAAAATTGATGCTGGCGTAAGAGGCGGGGTGCCTGACAATGAAGAAAAAGGATTAGAAGAAGTGCATGTTAGAGGTGGAAGAAGCGGCGAAATAGCTTATATGATTGATGGGCTATATATTAGAAATCCAATTTTTGGAGGTATTGGGAGTGGTACAAGATTAAACCTTTTTGCAATTAAAGAGTTTGATTGGCAACCAGGTGGCTTCAATGCTGAATATGGAGACGCAATGTCAGCTGTATCAAATATGCATACTATGGCTGGTGGAAAAAAATATCAGTTTAAATATAAGTGGGAATCTAGTTTGGTTGGTGCTGCGCTAGGAAATAAATATGACGAACTCCGTGGATATAATGATTACAACTGGGGATTTGGTGGACCTGTTCCATTTACAAAAAATAAGTTAAAATTTTGGGTATCTTCACAACTAACAGATAATGATAATTACAGAGTTTATGAATTTGATAATTTAGTTTTTCAATCTAATGACCCAAACAATGCAAATAATAGACAAAATCTAGTTGCTCCATGGGATACTAAATCTGGGATGCAAGGCTTTGGATTTCAAAATACTTGGGATGTATTTGGTAAGCTATCATATCAATTAGGTAAATCTTTAAGATTTAATACATCATATTGGACTGTTGCAAATCATAGAAAAATATTTGACAGAAGGTATATGTATTGGAATGAAGGTCAAAATGAATTATTTAGAGATACAGATAGATTTACTGTAGAAGTAAATCACACGCTTACCCCAAGGTTATTTTATACATTAAGATATTCAAAATTTAATCAAGCTTCATTTCAAGGGGTAAGATGGCAAGATAGTGATTCAGACGGTTATCCAGACTGGTACGAATGGAGTCATCCTGCAGGTGAAAGAGATTTTTCAGATCCATATAATGCAGATGTTATTCCATACAATGATGCAAATGGTATTGCTCAATATATTAATAAAGATGGACTTGGCCCAAATAATTGGACTAGCGGTTGGTATGTTGGTGCTGAACCAGGAACATATAACTGGGAGGTTGCTGAGGCTTGGGATGACTTAAATGGTAATGGAGTTTTTGATCAATCTGAATATGATGCCTTTATAAATTGTAATGGCTGTGATTTAAACGGCAATGGTGAATGGGATGGTCCAGTTTTAATAGAAGAAGCTATTGAAAGAGACGGAAGTTACTGGCTTCTTCCTGAAATGTACGTAGACTACGAAGATTTCGAAGATGAATATTATTTCTTTAAGGATTATGCTCAAGACCCATATAATTCATATTATGATCCAAATAACAATGGATATTTTCAATATCTTGATTCACTATATTTCTTACCTTCTACTGGTGAATGGAGTGAAGGTTTTATTTTTGGTGGATCTGATAGATTTTACGGCACCTCAAATGCTTTAACAGAAGAGGTTAGAATGGATTTAACTTCTCAATTTACCAATGAATGGAGAGCTCGTTTTGGTTTTGATATCAAATCACATAAGCTAGATTTTTATGAAGTTGAAAATCCATGGGATGATGCAGGAGCTTTTACACAAAGATTTGCAGAACAATGGGATGATTTTGGGATTGACGGAGTACCATTTACTGAAGATAGGGAAGATAATTTTCAGCCAGATGAAGGTGAAGGAAATGGAACTTGGGATGGTGGAGATGGAACTAACAATAATCCTGGTGAAGCATTTACTGATTTTAATGATAATGATAAGTGGGATAATTTTGTTGAACCATTTGAAATCTCTGCATATTGGCAAAATACATTTGAAGTACCTTGGATGGTAATTAATGCTGGTGTTAGAGTTGACTTTGTTAACTACAATACACAAGTTTGGGCAAATCCAGAACTTGATTTTTCAGCAAATCAACCTTGGTTTTATTTAGATTATGGCTTAGATGGTCTTGAGTGGAAAGATTTAGGAAATGGTACAGAAGATGGTGATGGTAACCCTGATGGCGATTGGTTTCAAGATTTAGATGGTGATGGCTTACAAGGTGATAATGAGCCATTTGATTGGTTTACTAATGAAGATGGTGAATTAGAGTACGAAGTTGCACCTGATTCTGGTGAAGCGGACGGCCAGTACAATTCTAACGGTAACGGCGAATATGATGGATTTAATAGCCTATGTTCTCTATGCGGAAATGAAGAATATGAAGACTTAAATGATAACGGTCAATATGATCAAGGTGAACCATTTATCGATGAAGGTGAGCCTGCAGGCTTGTTAACTCAGGCTTTAAGCTCAAGTGATAAAAGAGTTATTTTCAAACCATCAGAATGGCTGTATGAAATAAGCCCAAGAGTTGGATTCAGTCATGTTATTACTGATAAAGCAACTTTTACATTTAACTATGGAGTTTATCATCAAACCCCTGTTTATCAAAATATTTATTTAAATACCAACAGACAGGAAAACCCTGAAGAGGTGTTTGAAGAGTCAGCTGGATATTTAGGCAACGCAACAATGACAGCCTCTAGAACACAGTCCTACGAGTTTGCCTTCAATGTTCAAGTTGGAAATAACTGGGCATACACAGTTGGCGCTTGGGTTAAAGATATGGATAGATTAGTTACCGCTAAGACATATAGATCTGGTGTTTACGAATACCAAGTAGCAGACAATGGTGAGTTTGGAAGAGCGGTTGGTATTGACTTAACACTTGAAAATAGAGGAATGGCTGTTAATAGTATGATTCAGTACACTTATTCAACTGCAAAAGCAAATGGCGACTATGATGAGTCAGCCTTTGGAAATGCTTTTGTTGATGCTCCCGCTCAAGAATATTTAATGCCCTTTGATAGAACGCATGATTTAACTGCTACCTTTTATACTAAATTACCATTTGGTATAAATGCAGGCTTAACATGTTTCTATCAATCAGGCATACCTTACACTCCATATATTTTTAATGCTGGTGGAGACAAACCAATTGAAGATGTTGTTAATAAAAACAGTAATAGAACAGATGCATATAGAAGAGTTGATTTATCATTTTCTAAATATTTAGCTTTTAAAAGTACTAAAGTTACACTTGGGTTGAATGTTTACAACTTATTAAATATAACCAATGTGAATGATATTTATCCACTAACTGGAAGAGCAGATGACCCTGGTTCATACTACTATGATACTGAATTAGCGCTTCCTTTTGAGGGCGGGGAAATATCTAGTGGTTATTATGATAGGCCTTGGATGTATTCTTCTCCAAGAGAAATAAACTTCTTTGCACGTTTTGATTTTAATTAGATGAGGAATTAGATTTGATTTTGTTTAAATATATATTATTAAGCTTATTTTTAACTTTTGCAATAATGGCAGAGCCAGATGAGGCCGATGGTGTTGGAGAGCACTTTAGTGCTGGTCATAATGGGCTTTCCAGGATTGGTGAATATGGATACCCTAATAATCCAATGAATGACAGGGCAAAAGGATTTTCAATACAAGGAAAAGCAAGAAGTGCTTTACTTAATTATGGTGCATATATTGACTGGGATTACAATCCTTCTGGTGGCTGGAATAATTATTCATATCTACCAAGTGTTGCTTTTATGGCGGGAGTACCAGGATATTTATCTACTTCGGATTTTGTTTGGGAAAATTGTGATAATAGTAATCCTGTATGTGAAAGCTTACCAAATGGGATAACTGCTTGGTATTCTCTAGATGCTTATGATTCTTGGTCTGAGTCTTTAAATAATCTTGGCCAGCCTGCTAGATTTTCTGGTATTGTTTATAATTTAGAAAATGATCAAGGAGATTTATCTCTTAATAGAGATGATGTATCTAATCTTGGAACTTCAAGATTTGAATGTGAGAGTGCTAATGGTAATACTCAAAATGAGTGCGAATCAAATTTAGGAGACTGGGTAAATAAAGAAGAGGTTTTAGACCATTCATATGCTAAAGATGCATTTGTAGAATGGGTAATAGATACATCAGATGAGGAGGCTATATTCATTCATTTTGTAGAAGATGAGGTTGACCCAAACAGTTCAGACAGTAAGCTTGGATTTGTTTATCCGTGGGCATTTAGACCAAAACTTGAAGCTAGATTTAATGAGTACGATCGATATGATTATGGTATTGACGATGAAGAGTGGACCGAAGATGATTATTATCACTATTATGGAGCAAATACTGCTGAATCATGGATGTCTCGATGGAGTCCAAAAACAAACACTGATTGGCATGCTGCTACTAAATCTTCAGTAAACTCACATAGCACACAATTTAATGCTGGTGACTTATTTGGAAATACTATTTATACTGGCGATGGAGACACTTATCCATTATTAGCTCATAGCAACTATCCTACTACATGGCCTTCAGCATTAAATACTGAAACTTTGGAAGATGAACCGTTTTGGCCTGGTTGGTATGGAGATGAATATTATGGTGATGATCCTGATTTATGGATTGATGCGGGTATAGATGCTGCATTATGTGGATCAAATCCATCAAGGACAAATCCTGAGTGTTGGAAAGAATTAGAAGGAAGATTTATTTCTGACTCTGATATATATATGGAGTTTGATGATAGATGGGCTCACAGAGCTAATATGATAAACTCAGATAATGAATATGAGCAAGCGGGTTATCCATTAGGGTTAACTGTAATGAATATGGCTCATTCTTATGGAGTTTCTTATGCAGAAGATATAATGTTTGTAACTGTTAAAGTTAGAAATGAAAGTGGCGATTATGATTATGCTTTCAAACGAAATAAATTTGGTCAAAAAGAATATCTTCTAGATTATAATGATGAATTTATAAGTGGTGAAGGACTTATAATGCCTGATGGTACAAAGTTAAATGGTGGAAAAGGTTTTGATTATGAAAAAATGGCATTAGGGTTTTATATGGACGCTGATGTATTAATGGGAAATTTAGAGGGATATAATTCTGCTTTACATACAAATGCTGACGACTTTATGGAATATTACGATTGTGCTAACCCTGATATTGTTAATTCTGAAGAATGGTCACCTTATACAGATGGCTGTCCTGTTGTAGATGGAGATACCCTCAGAATCAGCATGGCAATGATATATGATTATAATGGTGAAAGTGGAGGTGTTGAAGGTTTCGGTTATGAATCTCAAGCTGGTAATTCCGGAGGTTTAGGTATTGTTGCAACTCAACTTCTAGATTCACCTTATGCTACTAAGCCAGTTGATCTTAATCAAGATGGATTTGATGATATTTTCCCAGGTGAAAAATTAAAAATGACTGATTGGCATTGGTTTGACTGGTATAATAGGCCAGGAGTTGTTGCAAGAGAAGGAAATAATAATTGTTGTGCTGGTGACCCTGGAAAGCCTATGGCTCAGAATAAAGAAGAAATACAATATAAGATTATGGCTGGAGATAATTCTAATTTGAGTGACAACGAAAATTTGTGGTATTTTCACACAGCAAACCCAGATACTGATTCAAATAGTGAATTAAACCCTCATTTTGATTCTTTAGAAGGTTTAATGGAAACAACTTTTTTCAATCAAGGTGAAGAGGGTTTAGACTGCGTATTAATTATGAGTTGCGCTCCATTTGATTTAGAGGTAGGAGAAGAAGTAGATTTTTCTTTTTGTATTATTTATGGTGAAGATAGATCTGACTTATTAAAAAATGCAGAATTTGCTCAAATCATGTATAATGCTCATTACCAAGGTTATACAGCACCTAGAAAACCAAAAGTTGCTGTAACATCAGATCATAATTTAGTAAAAATTCACTGGACTGATTCACCGCAAACATCAAAAGATGTGATAACTAGCTATACAGATTTTGAAGGGTTTAAAATTTACAAGAGCCAAGATGGTGGTGAAACTTGGGGTAATGAAATTGGTAAAGTTTATGATGGTGATAATGTTTTTGTTGGGTGGCAACCATATAAACAATTTGATTTAAGCGCTGCGCAAGATGAAGCTTTCTGTGTGTTAGGATTTGAAGATAAATGTTATATAGATGGTACAGCTGATGAAACTATTAATGATGAAGCTTCTTGTGGTAACTCTGGTGGCTCATGGATGAATTTTGAAGATTTAAATATGGATGGTTTATGGAATCCAGGAGAAGCGTATAATTGCAAGGAAGATATTAAAAGAGGTATATCTGTTTCTGGTGAAGATCCTAAAGCTCCTTGGTTTAGTTTAGGAGAAAATTCCGGGTTAGATGATATTATTCCTTGCGATTGCTCATGTAATGGATGTGATAACTGCTCAGAAGAATTTTTAAATCAAATTTCTAGTCAAGATTGTATTGATTCTGGCTGGGAATGGGATTGTGATTGTGATTATTATACAGATTCTGAAGGAACAGTATATCAATATACTTATGTAGATAGTTTAGTTACAGATGGTTTTGAATATACATATTCTGTGACCGCTTATGACACTGGTGTAATGTCAGATGAATATATTATTTCTGTTGATGATGGGCAGGTTACAATAGATACTCTTTCAGTTCCAGATCCAAATGGCTGGGGAGCTATAAATTCATTTCAATACTTAGAAAATTCAAAAGGAACTACTGAATACGATGATAACTTCGTAAAAGTAATTCCAGGTTACAATGCTCAAAATAATTGGAATAATGTTTATGTTAGTCCAAACCCATTTATTGTAAGATCCAGCTATGAAACAGATGACGTTTCTATACAACTTACATTTAACGGATTAACTGATCAATGTAAAATTAAAATTTATACCGTAACAGGTGAAATTGTAAAAGAAATTAGACATAATGGTGATGGTCCAGAATTTTGGAATTTAAGAAATAAAAACAACCAAGAGGTTGCTTCTGGACTTTATATGTATACAATTGAAGATTTAACATCAAACAACAATGATCCATATATTGGAAAATTTGTTGTTATTAGATAAATAAGAATAGGGATAAAATTATGATATCAAGGAAATTATTATTTATATTTTTGCTATTAACATTTGCTTACTCAGGAGCAAAAGTTGGAACAGCTATTTTTAGATGGGCTGAAATAGAAACTGGAACTAGAGCAATTGGAATGGCTGGTTCACAAGTTGCATCTGGTAACGATATTTCTGCATTACCTTATAATCCTGCAAGCATCTGTTTCATTAATAAAAATGAAATATTTAGTTCATCCTCTAATTATTTAGCGGGTACTAAGCATTATACAATGGCATATGGAACTAAAGTAACATCTTCAGATTATGTGGGTTTACATTTATTTATTTTTGATTCAGGAGATATGCCAGAAGCTGTTGCAATTGAAGGCCAAGAAAGTTTGACTGGAAAGATGTTTAAATTTCAAGGCCTTGCAGCAAGACTATCTTATGGGAGACAAATGACTGATAGACTTAATCTTGGAGCTACATTTAAGGTATTAAATGAATCTGTTACATCTGGAGATCTAAGCATGACAGGTGTAGGATTTGATATTGGCTCTAATTTTGATACTGGAATTTATGGCATGGTGCTTGGAATGTGTATAAGCAATTTTGGTCCTGAATCTAGATATATGGGTGACGGATTGGATGTTCCTGCTTCTGATCAAGGTGAATCTCAAGATGAGCAGAAAAAAACAGAATATCATCCTATGCCACTAACTTTTAGAGTTGGGCTTCAAAATAATATTTTTGATAATGGAACACATAAATTATCTATTTCTGCTGATGCTATTAATCCTCTTGATTACGATTTGTATGGTACTTTTGGTGCTGAATATTCATTTAGCAATATGGCTTTTGCAAGATTTGGAAGTCATTTAGGTCATGATACGGCTGGTGTAAGTGTTGGTGGAGGAATTAATTATAAAAATTTCACTATAGATTTTGCGTGGTCAAATTATGATATTTTAGAATCACATACTCAATTTGGTTTAGGATATAAATTTTAATTATGATTATTAGAAACTATAATAATA
>CAZYFB010000033.1:0-11891 GCA_964646655.1 uncultured bacterium | reverse complement strand
CTATTGTAGTTTTAATAGAAAATACAAATTCAGAAACAAAATCAATTGCAAAGGTTATTTCTAAAGAAATTTTTGATTTTGTTATATCAAGAGAAAAAAATGAATAGAATTTTTAACTTTAATCAAAGATTTACTATTAAAATTCCAATTTTAATAATAGTATTATTTTTATCTATAATTTCTTTATTAATATTAGAATCTGCTGGAAATTATCAGACTGATTTCTTTGCTTTTACATTTTCTCGACTGCAAAAGCAAATATTATGGATGTTTTTAGGTTTATTAATTTTTATTTTAATTCAATTTGTTAGGCTCCGTTTTTTTCATGAAAAAATGTTCTTTTTGTACTTACTTTTTTTAATTTTCATTCTATTGCCATTTTTTTCAGAAGCAACTAAAGGTGCACAAAATTGGATTATGGGTTTTCAGCCATCAGAATTTGGTAAAATAATTATTGTAATATCATTAGCTAAAGTTTTATCTGATAATAACAAGCGTTTAGATAGTATATTTTTTCTGTGTATGTGTTTATTGCTTGTTTTAATTCCTATTATTATATTTATTTTACAAAGAGATTTAGGTGCAGCTCTAATTTATGCTTCAATTTTAATTCCAATGTTTTATTGGTCTGGAGTTAAATTTTATTTACTTGCCTTTTTAATTTCACCAATTTTTACATCATACACCATACTTTACTTTAATATATTTAATTCTTATGCGGATCAAAATGGATATCCTTTTATTTTGCTTATAATTTATATTTTAATCAATTTTATTTATATTTTAAAATTTCTAAAAAAAGATAAGATTAGTCCCTGGTATAAATTATCATACTTATCTTTGTACTTTATTTTTAATATATTTTTTGCATTTTCTGTTTCAAATGGCTGGGAATATTTAAATGATTTAGATTCTAGTAGGGCAAAAGACTTAGTTGGAAGAGTTGAAAATTTTATAATACCATCATTAAATGAATATTCAGGCGGGTGGCATATAAAACAATCTATGGTTGCTGTAGGGTCTGGTGGAATTTTTGGTAATGGTATTGGCGAAGGTTCCCAAGTTAATTTAAGATTTCTTCCAGAGGCAGATACAGATTTTATTATTGCAAGTATTGCTGAAGCTCTTGGATTTACATTTATCTTTTTAATAATTTTAATATCATATAATTTATTTTATTGGCTAATTTTTTATGCTCAACAATCTTCAAATAAATTCAATTCACTTCTTATTATTGGCTTTGCATCAATTTTATTTTTTCATATTGTAATAACTATGGGTATGGCAGTTGCATTGGCTCCTATCACAGGAATCCCTGCTCCATTTTTGAGTTACGGAGGAACTTTTACGTTAACATGTTTTGCAATGTTAGGCATTTGTAATAATGCAACTAACAACAAATAACTAATAAGTTGTATTCCTATTAATATAAATGTTAAATTTAGGAGTCTATACTTTCAATCTTTTATGATAAAAACATTTATTTTACTTTCTTTATTTTTATTTAGTTGCACCTCAACTAAGAATCAATCTAATTCTTCTAATATTGACTTTGATAGTGTTCTTCAATATGAGAATCTAACTGATAAAGAAAAATTAATTGAATTTCAAATTCAACTTTCAAAGCAAGAAGATATAATATTATCTATAAATAAAAAATCTGATTATTTAAAATTTTCTTTAGATAGTTTAAAATCATCAAATGATTCAATTATATTTCTCTTAGAAGAGCAGATTGATTCATTTAGATTTGAACAATCACTATTAATCGGTCCAGAATTTTCAAATAATATAATTAAACTTTATAATAAGGTTAATATTTTAGAAGATAGAGCTTTTTTTATGGACAGTCTTTATTTTGAATTAGTTACTGATATGGTATTAATAGAAAATCAAATAGCTTCTATTGAAAATAGTATTAAAGAAATAGATGCAATTAATAGACAATTAAAAACCGATATTAGCACAAATGAAAACTCATCAAAAATTGATTTTAATTATGATTACAAATTAGCACATCAAATGTATACTAGAGGTAATTATAATAAAAGTTTGGAAAAATTTGTTTTTTTATTAGAAAATAGTATTACTAATGATTTAGCAGATAATTGTCAGTTTTGGATTGGTCAAATTTATTTTTCAAATAAAGAATACAAAAAAGCAATAATTGAATTTAAAAAAGTGCTGCAATATAAAGATAGCAATAAAAAATCTGAGTCAATATATAAAGTTGGTTTATCTGAATTAAAACTTAACAATAATGAAGATGCAAAAAAAATGTTTCAAATTATTATAGATGATTATCCCAAAAGTAAATATTTTAATAAAGCTTCAGAATTTCTAATAACACTTAAATAGGAAAAAATATGAATCAAGCTAAAAAAAAGATATTATTTCTAACTACTGAAATTTCACCATTTACAGAAACTTATCAGCTTGCTGAATTTTCAAAGAAATTTTCAAACTATTTAAATGATAGTGAAGACTATGAAATAAGAATATCTCAACCCAAATATGGTTTTATTAGTGAAAGAAAGTATATTTTAAGAGAAGTAATTAGATTGAAGGAGGTTCCTATAACTTTTAATGGTAAAAATAGAGTTATGAGTATAAAGTCTGCCTTCATTCCAAATACAAGAGTTCAGGTTTATTTTTTATTAGATAATGATTACTATTTTGAAATTAATCCATTAGTTTATAAATCAAAAAACGGACATCCTAATAAAGATAATTTTGAAAATTTTTCTCTGTTTTGTTTATCACTTCTTGAATCGTTTAAAAAATTATTTTGGTACCCAGATATTATTATCTGCAATGATTGGCAAACTTCAATTTTACCAATTTTGTTAAAGAGTAATTATTCGGATAATGAAAAATATAATAATATTAAAACAATAAATTTCATCCATTCAATTGATAATTACAGAAAACTATCTGTGGATTGTTTCAATAAATTTGATTTAGATATCAAATTTTCAAAAAATATGGATATTATTTCTGAATCTATGAAATTTTTTGATATGAACATACCCCTGGATGATGATAAAAAAACTATATCTACTTTAATTAAAAAAGATAAATTATTATCTTCAAGTTATAAAAAAAATAAATCAAAAACTTTAAAGTATCCAGTTGATAAAGATTCGTGGGATTTATTTTATGAAAAATTTAATAACATTGTTGAAAAACTTTAAGAATTTTCGCGCGTATTATATTAATGAAAAATAAATTATTTTACATACTTATATTGATAATGTACTCATGTGATTTTAATAATGATCCTATCCCTGTTTCAAATTTAGATCAAGATAATCTAGAATATAAAAAGTTCACCCTAAGCACATCATTATCTGATACTATAAAAAGGACTAATCAATTTGGTAGCTCTTCTTTACTATATTCTGGATCGATTAATGACTCAGACTACGTCTATAGTATTTTTGAGTTTAATAAAGATATATTTGAAAATTATGACCTATGTAATAAAGATAGCCTTTCTTTTAAAGAGTTATATTTAGTTTTAGATGTTGTAAATGAATATTCACCTGATTCTTCTAATGATATTAATGAAAATTCAAATAACTTTAATGATAATATATCAATAGATGTACCACCATTTTTTGCATATTGGCTAAATTATGAAGATCTTAAAGATGGTCAAGGTAATAACATTTTACATGACCAATGGTCAGAGGAAGATTTATATGAATTTACTAATTTAGATTTAAGTGATTATTTTAATATTTATAATTCAGACAATTCAAAACGTTTATTTGTTGAGCATCATTTAGGTAAATACTATATCGACTTAGCTGATAAAATGATAAATTTTTCAAACGAATGTCAAACAATTTTAGATGAATCCTCATGTAATGATAATTGCATTTGGGATAAAGATGTTTGTAAATCACTTAATACTATTGATTTATGCAGTATGAACGATATTGGTAATAGCTTTATTTTATTAAGTACAAATCCAAATTTCGATAAATTATATGAAATTGCATCATCAGAGTATACAAGTGATTATTCTAATACAGAACCATATGTTAATTTAGTGTATGATGAATATGAAGAGCTTAACAAAACATCAAATAAATTTATTATAAATAATATTTTACCTATGGTTGGATCTGCTTTATATATTAAAGATACTTTAAAAAATGATTACAACAGAATGTTTTTAGGTAATTTTTTAGATAATAATCTTAATGAAATTGTTAGTTCTGAGATTCAAGATTCTATTGAATGGTCTAACGTTGACTGTGAAGAGGATTTAGATTTTTGTATTGAATCATATAACTTTTCTGATTCAGTTTCTGAAGAACAAGAAAGAATTTTATTAAATATAGAAGTTGATTTAGTCAACATTCAAAACTTTGCAGATTCAGGAATAAAGTTTTGGTTAGATAATATTAAATATTTAGAAAATAAAACTGATCCTAATAGTGATAACTGGTATGATTTAAATGATAACCAATTGTGGGATGAAAATGAAGGAACAGAAAATAATCAGTTATATGATCAAGGTGAATTTTATCTTGATTATGGTTCTGATCAATGTCCAGATATATATGAAAATGGATTAGGGGGCTGTTTATGTGTTTACCCCTATGATGATTGTGATGAAAGTTTAGTTATATATAATTTAGATGGCACAGAAAATAATAATCAACATGATATTGGTGAAACATTTGATGATTATGGTAGTGATGGTTGCTTAGATGAACAAGAAAGAGGAGCCGTTTTAAATGCTGATGGTTCAATAAATGCTGAACTATCATGGACTTGTGGAGCTTGTGAAATAAATGATATAAATGAAAATTGTAATGAAGATCCAAATAATGATAATTATAATATAGATCCATCAGAAGATAATTGGATTGATTTAGATTATGATAACAAATGGGATTCTAATGAAGGAACTGAAAGTAATAACATATGGAATGAAGGTGAATTATTTCTAGATTTTGGTTTAGATGGATTATCTGAAAATGATATAGGTTTTAAAGATTCAGATGGTACAGAAGCAAACGGAATTTATGATTTTTATGATATAAATGGAGATGGGGTTCAACAAAGTAATGAGTTGGGAGAACCATTTTTTGATTTTGGTGCAGATGGTATAAAGAATTCAGATGAACCTGGCTACAATCCAACAGGAACGCAAGGTAATAACGAATGGAATTTTAATGAATCTTTTGATGATTGTGGTATTGATAACGATTGTAATGATGATAATATTAGTGATAATTGGAATATAGATCCAAATGTAGATTTTTGGCTTGATTGTGGTTCAGATCATATTTGCCCAGAGGATGATGATTATATAGAGCCTGATACAAATGGAACTGAAAGAAATAATTTATGGGATAATTCATTTTGTCAAGACAGTAATTTTTCAGAACAAAACGACTGTGAAAATAATGGTTTTATTTGGTATGAAGCAGAATTTTCAGAAGGTAATTCTGTATGGAATCAAGGAGAATTTTTTCAAGACTTTGGAATTGATCAAAAAAGTGATGATCAGGAATTGTTTGTTATTGAGCAAAAAGTTAATGTCACTAATACAGATACTACATTATATAATTACTTAACTCAAAGTGTAGATTTTTACCCAGAATTTATTAACCAAGAACAAGATAGTGTAAAGGTTTGGATTTCATCAATTTCTCAAATTAATAATGAAGCAAAGTTAGATATAGAAATTTCATTTCTCAATGATATTGATTTATTAGGTTTAGAATTTAAATTAGAACATGAAATATATTCTAACACTGTAAATGACTGGAATCAAAAAACCAGAAATATCGCCAAAATCAATAATATTAGCTATATTAAAGATGCGTCCTTATACAATAGTATTTATCAATCAAATAACTCTCTATATATGAATCAAGCTTATGGCATCTCAAGTAAATTAAATTTTGATCAATTAGATATATTTCTGGAAGAAGCAATGCAAAATGGGTATATAATTAGTGAGTCTAATTCTAATATGAAATTACATTTAAATAAATCAGATCAGTTTAAATTAGAATCAAATTCTTATATAATTAATTTTAATGAATTAGATTCAAGTTCTTCAGATTTAATTTTTTCATATTTTGTTTCTAATAATCCAGATTCCATTATTGTCCCTATAGGAAACTTGTTACAAAATTACGTAAATGGAATATATAATTATAATAATGGAATAGAATTAAGTCTAGAAACTAATTTATATCCTCCTTTATATAATTTTAACAATATATTAATCGATACATTGAATTCACCCTCTATAAAGCTATACTATTATAAATGAAAATAAAGATTATCATATTAATTTTATTTACGATGATGTATTCTTATGATTCATATATATCTTTTTATGGTTCAGGTGAAAAAATCTCTAAATTAAATCCATCAAATATTTCACTTGGATGGTCGAAACTTTTTGATTCAAATACAAATCATTATATTGGAAGTTTAAGTGGGCTCTTTAACTCAAATAAGGTTAGATTAACTATGGCAAGTGATTTTAATTTTAATTCCGTTAATGATAATTTATATTTTAGTCAAAAATTCAATTACTTTAGTGTTTTATTTCCTATCAAAAATGATAAATCTGCTATAGGTTTAAGCCTAGCACCTTTATATCGAATTAATACAAATATAATTGAAAATGAGTATAATTTCATTCAAGGAAACGAAGAAAATCCACCTTATGCTTATAAGACTGAATATGACTTTGAGGGTGGACCATCTATTGCATCACTAATGTTTTCTACCAAAGGTTTTAATTACTTAGATTTTGAATCATCTATTGGTATTCAAATTAATTATATTTTTGGAAGTTTATATTCTCATGTAAAACATAGTACTTTTGATATTGTTTATGATGAGAATGGTAATATTCAACCCACAAATGAAATCAATGATTATTATACAACCATTAGTAGTTATTCAGGTTATGGTTTTGAAATACAATTTTCAATTTCAAATAATAAGCATGAATTAATAACATCATTTAATGTATCAGATGAAATTGATATTAATTTTTCGTTTTATGATGATGTAGTTCCTGAACAGCTAGAGTTAGGTGTTAATCCAGACCAAGAAAATATTTATAATCTTACATCACCTTTTGAAATTAATTTAGGCTATGCTTATAAAATTAATCAAAAGAGTAAAATAGTTCTTGAGTATTATAAGTATAGTCCATATGAATCAAGTTTAAATTTCAACCTATTTAATAATTCTGATGTTAATAAAAATAGAATTTCTTTAGGTTATTTTACTTCTGCATTAAATAATAGATTATCTTTAAGTTCTGGATTATATAACATAAATACCTACAATGATCAGTTGGAGTCAAATAAAAATGGTTTAACCCTTGGTCTAGGTATATATACAATTCCAAATTTCTCTTTAGATTTATGTTTAGAATTAGGTCAAAATAAAATTGAATTTAATGAATCTTTATCTGAAAAATATATTAATTTATATTTAGGTATTACTGCTGCAGATACTTGGTTTAAGTAAAAGAAAGGTAACGCACAATGCAACTTTATTTAAAAACTTTATTTTTATTACTATCAATGTTACTATTTTCATGCTCTACATCTAATGTTGTGGAGCTTGAAAGTTCATCTGTCACAAATATAGTTGATTCACAAGATGAAGAAAACATCGAATGTGAAGAAGGTGCTCCACCGTGTGATGTTCTAGCTTCATGGGTTTATGATGCCTATATTTCAAATGAGTTTGATGAGGTTATTAATGAGGGAAAACACGCAATTGCTTGCAATTGCGCGGTAACTCATGCTGAGCAAATTTATCCTTTTTTAGCAAGAGCTTATGTTGAGCTAGGTGAAGATGATAAAGCTACAAAGTCAATTGAAAAGGGTCTTTCTTATTCTTCAGAAAATCTTGAATTAATTGAACTAGCAATTTGGAATTCTAAAAGATTAAAAAATACTGAAGAAGAAATTTCTTACTTAGAATTATTATTAACTATTAATAATGATTCAAAAAATTATGAAAAATTATCAGAGGTTTACAGAAGAGAGAAAAAATATAATGATCAAATCAGAGTTTTAAAAGAATGGTTAAAAGTTGATCCTGATAATAATAAACCTAATGAAGAACTTAAGCTAGCATTTAAAAAGACAGGTCGTGATGAGTTTGAGATTGATAAAGATAGATGCGAAAAAAATCCTGAAAACTTTGATTATTGCTATACTTATGCAGAAAATTTAATTAATTCTAAAAGATTTAATGAAGCATTATCTGTAATGGAAGCTATGAAAAAAAGAAATCCAAAAAATGAAAAATTACTTATTACAATAGGTGAGGTTAGCATAAGTAATTATAATATTGATGATGCGTTAGAGGTATATAAAGAGTTAGTTAGAATTAATACAGACGAAACTTCATATTTAATAGAAATATCTAAAATATATCAAGATAAAGAAAAGTTTGGGCAGGCTCATAAATTTGCTAAGAAAGCACTAAGAATGGATGCTTCAGCAGAATCTATCTTTAATTTTGCAGAATTATTAAAAAATACTGTTGAATCATGTAGTTCTGATAACTTAAAGCTTGAGGATAAAGCAGTTTATGAAATCTCATATAAATATTACAGACAAGCATTAAAAAAAGGAAATAAAGAATCAAAAAATATGATAAATTGGTTTAAAGATAACAAAAATAGTGTTTTACCAACTCTAGAAGATTGGTTTTTGATAGATAATGATAATAATGAGCTAACTCCAATACAAATCAATCCTAACAACTCATGCTATTCATGGGTTGAGCAGTCTGTAGAGAGAGTAAACTAAAGGGTAAATTATGAATATAGCAATTGGTTGTGATCATGCAGGATATGATATCAAGGAGAAAATAGTAACAAAATATACAAAAATTAATTTTATTGATTGTGGTACATTCAATTCAGATTCTGTAGATTATCCAGATTTTGGACACAAAGTAGGTCTATGTGTTTTAGATAAAAATAATCCAAAATGTAATCTAGGAATTGTTATATGTGGATCTGGAATAGGTATTTCAATTGCAGCAAATAAAATCAAAGGAATTAGAGCTGCTCTTTGTCATACGGCTGAACATGCAAGGCTATCAAGGCTTCATAATGATGCTAATGTTTTGGCATTAGGAGCAAGGCTTACTGATGAAAAAGAAATTTATTCCATAATAGATATATTTTTAAAAACAAACTTTGAGGATGGAAGGCACCAAAAACGAATAAATAAAATAGAGATAAAATGAAAAGTATAAAGCAAACAGATATAGAAATTTACAATATTATTAATAGCGAGTTAACTAGACAAAGAAATACTTTGGAATTAATTGCATCAGAAAACTTTGCAAGTTATTCAGTTATTGAATCAACTGGTAGCATATTAACAAATAAATATGCAGAAGGTTATCCAGGGAAAAGATACTATGGTGGATGTGAATCGGTTGATATGGCTGAAGATTTAGCTAGAGATAGGTTAAAAGAGCTATTTAACGCTGAATATGCAAATGTGCAACCTCATTCAGGTTCTCAAGCTAATATGGGAGTATTTAATGTATTTTTAAATCACATGGATACTGTAATGGGTTTAGATTTAGCGCATGGAGGTCATTTGACACATGGTAGTAAAGTAAATTTTTCAGGAAATATGTATAATTTCATTTCATATTCTGTTTCAAAAGATTCAGGGCGCGTTGATTTTGATGAGGTTTGGAAAAAAGCAAAAGAGCATAAACCAAAATTAATTATATGTGGTGGGAGTGCATATCCTCGATTTGTTGAATTTGATAAGTTTAAAGAAATTGCAAGTAGTATAGGTGCATATTTAATGGGTGATGTAGCTCATCCTTCAGGTTTGATAGCAGCTGGTGTTCACCCCAGTCCTTGGCCATACTGTGACGTAATTACTTCAACAACCCATAAAACTTTAAGAGGTCCAAGGGGTGGTATGATTTTATTAGGAAAAGATTTTGAAAATCCATGGGGTAAAATTGCCCCAAAAAGTGGTAGAGTTAAAATGGTTTCAGAATTATTAGATAGTTCAATTATGCCAGGTATTCAAGGTGGCCCCTTAATGCATGTTATTGCAGCAAAAGCCGTTGCCTTTAAAGAGGCTTTAACTGATCAGTTTAAAGAATATTCAAAACAGATTGTTAATAATGCTAAAATGTTAGCAAATGAAATGATTAAAATGGATTATACATTAATATCAGGAGGAACTGATACACATTTAGTTTTAGTTGATCTTAGTAATATTGATATATCTGGTAAACTTGCAGAAAACAAGCTTGAAGATGCTGGTATAACAGTTAATAAAAATATGGTTCCATTTGATAAAAAATCTCCAATGGTAACTAGTGGAATAAGAATAGGAACTCCTGCAATAACTACAAGAGGTATGAAAGAAAAGGATATGGTAATTGTTGCAAAGTTAATTGATAAAGTATTGAGAAATCCTTTGGATGAAAAAAACATTATGGATGTAAAATCTGAAGTAAAAGAATTATGTAGTGTTTTTCCTATATACCAGGAATTGTAATTATGAAATGTACAAAATGTTCATCACTTGATTCAAAAGTAGTTGATTCTAGATTGACTCAAGATTCTTCAAGTATAAGAAGAAGAAGAGAGTGTTTAAGTTGTGGTTTTAGATACACTACCTATGAGTACATCCTTAAAACTCCAATTATGGTAGTAAAGAAAACTGGTGTTAGAGAAGCCTTTGATAGAAAAAAATTAGAAGATAGTTTTAGAATAGCTTGTAAAAAACGTCCAATCCCTCAACAAATCATTAATGATTCAATTAAAAGTGTTGAAAATAAAATTACAGACATATCTAACGTTGAAATTGAATCAATCAAAATAGGTGAGTTAGTTATGATTGAACTAAAGCGAATCGATTCTGTAGCATATATTAGATTTTCATCTGTTTATAGAGAATTTAAAGATTTATCTGAATTTCAAGCACAAATTGATGATTTGAAAAATAAATTATAAATAATATTTATGAATAACTTTTTTAGATATCCTTTTGAATTATTTTATTCTTCTCTTGAAGGTCTTGGAAAGTTTTTTACTTTAATATTTATATCTTTCAAATCTATTGTAGATTGGAAAGAAAATTTATCTAATATTTTGGATCAAATTATTATTATTGGCCTAAAATCCCTTCCTATAGTAATTTTTACAAGCTTATTTTCAGGTATGGTTGCTGGTATGCAAGCTACATATCAATTTGATATTGACACAGGTATTCCTACACATTTATTAGGACAAACACTTAAATATTTAGGAAGTGTAATTGGCACATCTGTTTTACTTGAATTATCTCCAATGGTAACAGCATTAGTTATGACTGGAAAAATTGGTGCTACTATTACAGCAGAAATTGGTACTATGAGAATTACTGAGCAAATTGATGCATTAGAATCAATTTCATTTAATCCTATTTCTTATCTTATTATGCCTAGAATGATTGCCTCATTAATTATGTTTCCATATCTAGTAATTGTAGGAGATATTTTTGGTTTGATTGGTGGCTTGGTAGCTTCAACATCTTCTTACGAACCTCTTACTGCATCAATGTTTTTTGATGGTTTAAAAATGAATACTAATCTTGTAAATGATTGTATAGTAGGAATTATTAAGGGTTTATTTTTTGGTTTTGCAATAACTTCAATTGCATGCTACAAAGGTTTTTATACAGATGGGGGTGCTGAGGGTGTTGGAAAGTCTACAACATATACTGTAGTAGCATCTTGTATATCTATTGTTATTTTAGATTATATTTTAGCGGCGGTATTATTATGATTAAAATCAGTAAACTTAATAAATCATTTGGTGATAGGCAGATTTTATCAGATTTAGATTTTTC
>CAZYFB010000032.1:0-11921 GCA_964646655.1 uncultured bacterium | reverse complement strand
TAATCCGTCATGTCTTAACAGGCATGCATGAGTTCAAATCTCATACTCTCCGCACATAAATAAAAAAACCCTCAAAGTTTTGAGGGTTTTTTATTTTTAATATTTCTTTAGTATGGTTAACGTATTAAGTTAGCAAGTAAAATGACATCTAAAATACTAATTCCGTTATCTTGATTTAAATCTGCACTTTCATTATATACTTGATCATTAAGTATGTGATTTATAATTAAGATAATATCTTGAATATTGATTTGCAGATCTTCATTGACATCACCTAATAAAAAATTGTTATTAAATAAAAGTGATTGGTACGAATCAATATCATTAGATGGGTATATTTTTAAAATATAATTTTGAAATGATGTATCAATATTCACATTTATATTTTCGGAACTTAAAGAATTTATATATACCTCATCTATTGAAAGTATATTTTGGTTATCATCTAATAATTCATAAACAAAACTTTGACTTATCCATCCCTGATTATAAATATCAACATTTATGTTATCTGAATTTAATTCTATTTGGTAATTATCATCATAGGAACCAAATAAATCATAGATTTTAAAAGAAAATACATTCGGATATAGATTTTCTATTCTTTCAGACCTATATATTGTCACAGGTATTACATTATTTTCCTTAACACTTAAATGCCATACAATCTCATTATCATTATTAACCTCTACTACATTTCCAGTTCTTCCTGCAGAAATTAAAGTGTTTTCATTATCTAACCGATCACATTCACCACGAGATAGAGTTAACATTTCTGGAGGTAAGGTATGCTCCCAAACGAGCTCTGCATTTAAATTTTCATCAAAAGAGATTTCTACACAACGTGATAATTCTGGATTTTTATCTCTTCCATTATCAAAAAAAATAATATTTTTATCATTTGTTATTTGAGCTGAATGTTGATGAGAAAAATCAAAACTATTTTCAAAATATATAGTTTCCATAAAATCAGGAACTCCCATATTCCAAAGTATTTGTTTTGTGGAATAATCAATAGCTGTTATTCTACTTAAATTTCTGATAGATACAAATACAATGTCTAAATCTTCATCATAATAAACAGAGTTTGAATGAGTCCAATCAAATGTTGGATTTCCACCAAAATCCCACTGTGCCATCCATGCATCTACCCATTTAGGATTATACTCATCTAAAGAAAGATAATCAAATGTATTCCATTCCCATATAATATTTCCTAAACTGTCAACTTCAATAAATCTATCTCCTAACCAAGAAATCACATCTGGATATTCTGGTTCACATTCATCTGGACATGGATGATTTTGAATTTCAGCTTCAATAAAAAAATATGTGTCTTTATTAGTTTTATGAATGTAATGATGAATATCAAATTCATTTGATGTTTCAAACTCAATATCACTATTTAAATTAAACTCATAACCAATTCCTGGAGCAAAACCCATGATATTACCATTTTCTAAAAATTGTGTAGCTAATATTCTATTTAGACTAAAATTTTCATTTTTAGAATACCATACTGGATTGCCATATTTATCAATAGCTGCTGAGAAATTTAAACTTTCATAATCAAGTAATGTTATACCATCTTGATATTGATTTTCATTAATTTCAATTACGCTAACATTAGAAGGGTAATCTTCATGAAGATCATTAATTGTAAAATTATTTTGATCATAACAACTGATTGTATTTTCAAATTGACCTATACCACACACTTCCCATGAAAAACTTTCTGACCAGTTAAAATCATTAACAATTATAGAGTTTGTATCTGACTCGTAAGTGAATTCATCATTATTAAAATAAATTTTATAATAAATAGCCTTATTAATTTGAGGCCATTTAAAAAATATCTGATTTTGATTAAATGTAGATTGATCTATAGGTAAAAATTGATTGCCTAAAAGTATATTAATCAAAAAAAGATGAAGGCATATCTTTACAGTGTATTTCATAAATGAAATATATATCAATAACCATTTCTCTTTCAATAATAATATTTAATTTTTATTTCTTGCCTGTATAAAACTCATAACAAAACATATTATGGTATATATACAAGCTAATTGCATTGTACTTACTCTAACTATACCCCAAATATCATTAGCATCAATCCTCTTATTGAGTGGCATAAATAATGCAACTAACACTACTAATAATAAAAACAAAATAATATGAGCAAAGACTTTATTATTCTTATCATATAAAACATAGCAAATACCAATTAAAACTGAAAATACAAATGGTATAAGTGCTGTTGGTGATAATGTAATCATATAACTAATCATACTAATAACAGTTAAAATTACTATTGAAAACATTGTTGCCTTTTTTGGATTTAAAATCATTTTCATTCCTTTTTGTTAACTTTTATCTGCGTTTTATCTATTTTTTGTTTTTAAAACAAAAAATGTTCCAATTAATGATAAAAGAATTGAAATAAATTGTAAATCAATTCGTAAATCAAATGTAAAAAAATTTATTTTTGCAAGATATCCTTCAATAGGAATAAATAAAATTGATATAATTGTAGCAATCCATATTGAGAATAAAATTATAAATTTAGTTTTTAAAGGAATTACATTTTCTTCAATATAAGATTTGATTGGTTTTCCATAATATGGATTATTAACAATTTTATTATAAAAGCTTTCTGATGAATGCATAAAAAAATATGCCGAAAGTATCATAAATATAGTTCCAGGTAGAACGGGAAGATAATAACCTAAAAGTCCTATAAGAAAAAAAGCAAATCCAAACACATAATATAATTTTTTTGTAATAAATTTCATATATTCTAATAGCTATTCACTTGGAACAATAAAATCATAAATTAATGATATATGAGCTGATTCACCTAAATCACCATAATATTGATATGGCCATAATTTAATGTACCTTGGATCATCTTCAGGAGGAAGTTTAACGATAAATTTTCTGTGAGTATAATTAAAGTAATAACTATTATCTATATCAAACCAACCCCAATTTTCTAGTATGTGACTACCCTCATCTTCAGTATATGCATCATCCGGATTTTCATGATTACCAAGTTGATAAATATTTGTAAGTATGCTATCTTGAGTAAAAGTTAAATCATTTGAAAAATCTAATATTTGATTAAAAGAACTACAATCCCAAGTTTCATCAAACATATATACCCCACCATTGGCAGGACCAGATAAACCACTATTTGTTCTAAAGTGATTTCTCATCATAGCAATATCCCAATCATAAGAATTTTGCGCTTCATCATCAGTCATGAAATCTATTTCTTGAAACCCTGAATCAGTTACAATAAAATATTTCCATTCAAAAAAACTTGTTGCAATGATAGTATCTTCTATTCCATTTAAGCTACATGTAATATCCTCATCATTTTCACATGAAATAAATATAATTGAAAAAATAATTAAAATTTGAAATTTTCTAATAACCATAATTGTATCCAATCTCTACAAAAAAAGTTCTTCCTGGATTTTGAAATGTACTATCCTCAAAATTTGTATAATTAAATAAATTGTTAATTGCCAACTTAAGTTTTACATTTTTTAAAAATGATGAAGTATTAAAACTATTCTTAACTATTGATAAATTTGTTTGAAAAAAGTATGGAATATATGTTTCTTGTCCAGATGTTGGAGCAATAATAGTTTTCTCATCATAAAAATTAAAAGTACTTAAAAATGAAATATTATTTTTAAAGGATTTACTTAAAATAAGATTTATTGTATGTTCACTAATATCAGGTAACCTTAAATATTCAATTTCATCAATAACTCTTGAAAAATTATAATTCAATTCAAAATCAAATCCATTTATGGATGTACTAAAATTTGTTTCAAAAGAGTTAACAGATGTTTTGCTATAGTTTTCATAATAAAAATCACCATTTTCAAATCTTTTTTCAGCAATCATATTTTCAATTAGATTTCTCTGAAAAATAATCATAAAATTCCATGTATGATCTAATTTTTGAAAAGAAAAACTATAATTTAAAGAGTTTTCAGGCTCTAAATTTGGATTACCCCTTACCTCGAAAGAATCATAATGATTCCAATCATAGTATAGCTCATAAATATTTGGAACTCTGTAACCTTGACCAACATTTATTCTAAAATGGTTATTATTGATACTATATTTAGAAGTTAATTGAGATGTTAATCGATTTTTAAATTGATTATGTCCAGTGTATCGACTTCCAATAAATAAATTTAAATACTTGTTTACTGTATACTGAGATTGAACAAATAAAGCATAAGAGCTAAATCTTTTAGAGTTCAAATCACCTAATTCAGATTCTAGCAATACTACATTATCAACAATAATATCAAAGCTTTCTCCTTTTTCATTTATAATATCAATACCTAAAGTAGAGTTTAAATTATCTTTAAATAAATATAATAAAGATGAAATTTGCTCAACTGAATGTTTTGTCCAATCATAAAATATATCATCTTCACTACTATCATAATTAGAGTCTATAACATGATATTTATTGTACTGATCATATGTATATGAAAAATTATAGTGACCGTTTATTGAAGATAAATGATTTTTTTCTTTTAATTTTATTGAAAAAGATTCATAACGTTTTCTATCATTTTGTTCTGGCATAATAAATGGCTCTTGTGTAAGAAATCTAAACCAATCATGCCTATAGTAATTTCCAGATAATTCAACCATAAAATCTTCTTTATTATATTTAAATGATTGAGCAATATTATAATCTTTGAAACTTCTTTTACGTAATGATAAACTATCAATAGATTCAAAATTGTAGCCATCTGATGATTTGAAAAGTATGTTTGATTTTGATGAAATATCTTTAATAAATGTATTAAAAGATATAGAATTGTTTATTGTATTAAAATCAGCATACTTTAAATTTAAGTTAAATTTATTTTTATTCGACTGATTTGGCTTTGTTATAATATTAATAACACCTCCAATAGCATTTGAACCATACAAAGTCGAAGCATTTCCCTTTAAAATTTCTATTCTTTGAATTTGATTAGAATCAAATCGAGAAAAATCTATATTTCCAACAGTATTTCCAGCAATTCGATCACCATCAACAAGAATTAATATATATTCACTATCTAAACCTTGTATTTTAAGATTTGTTCCATGATAATCAGGGCTAAACATAACATTTGGAATAATTGTTTGTAATGATTGATAAAAATCAATTGATGCTGTTGACTCTAATTCTTTCTCAGAAATAACATATGTAAGAGTTGGTGAGTCAGATACTCTAGTTTCTTTTCTACTTGATGTAATTTCTACAACATCAGCAAATAACATATCTTTATCAAGATATACTTTATTTGTAATTTGTGATACAGGCAAAATTTTGTCTTTATAACTTATATGAATAAATTTAATAGAATCTAATTCATTACTGTATGAAAATGAAAACTGACCATCTAGATTTGATTGTGCTATTTTATCATAATTAGGTAAAAGAATAATTTGAACATCTGAAATTGGATTTCCACTGTCTCGATCAATTAAAAATCCATCTATGTTTTGTGTAAGAACAGCTGATAATAATAATATAGAAAACATTTTTAACATAAAGTTCTATTTTACAAAATTTATCAGTTGAGTTTCTATCTGCTGATCAGATGAAACTTTAAGAATGTAAATACCACTATGATATCCTGAAGCATCCCAATTAAAAACATAAGAACCTGGTAAAGTGTAATTATTATAAATGGTAGTTATTTTTTTACCAGCTAAATTAAAAATCTCAATATTTATAAATTCATAATTTGAGATACTAATACCTATATTAATATTGGGATTAAATGGATTTGGATAAGTACTTTCAATGTATAATACTTTAGATTTTTCTTCAATATGATTATTCAATATATATTCGCAACAATCACCAGGTTCACCATTACAATTATCATCACAAGATATAATTGCATTTATATCATAATTTTGAGCTTGGATATCAGTACAACCAGTACATGATTCATTCCACCAGGGATCAAATAAACAAAACTCATAATCACCAGGTTCATAAGCACCACCTGGACCTATCCACCAACATTGATTAGATTCACATTCACTTTGCGTTATATCGAAATTGGGTATATGATCACTCAAACAATAACAATAAGATTGCCAGCATTCGCCACAATCATCCTCTATTAATCCATCAGGACATTGAGCAAATAAAACACTAAAATTAAATATCAAAATTATTATTAATTTCATACCAATAATATACAAAATCGACTGTCAATTCGAAAAGTCAAATTTGCATTTTTATTAAAAAAATGCACACCTTTGTAGAAAAAAATAAATTGGTTAAATTTTAGTATGCATAATTTATTGATAGTACCATTTATTATTTTGCCATTACTAATCAATACGGATTTTAGTGATCCTACTTTGATTATAAGGAGAACTTCATTTTTTATAATGTTTTTTGCTATACTGGCAGTATTCCAATTATATAAAATCAAATTAAATAAAACATCAAAACTTCAATCATATTGGGTTTTACTTTTTTTGACATTCTTATTATTCTCGCTAATTACTTCTTTTTTTATATCAATTAATTTCACTGAATCTCTTTGGGGTTTGTTGTACATATCAGGCTGGCTGTGTGTTGCTATGACTTTTTACTTATATGCAAAAAGTATAACTATGCATAATATATTAGTTACAACTTCATTTGTTGGCGGCATAATATCTTTTTTATCACTTTTACAGGCCTTTAGTATCTTAAACATTGAAAACTTATCATCAACTAGTGGTAGTTTTTTTAATAGAAACTTCTGGGGTATGTATTTATGTTTTTTAATTCCTGCTTCATTATATTCAATAATTTATTTTAAAAATAATATAAACAAACTTGTACATACTTTATTATTTACATTTTCTTTTTGCTCTTTAATGCATTGCAGATCTAGAGCAGCTTGGCTTGCAGTTTTTTTTGGATTTATTATATTACTAATAGTTCATTACAAAACTATCCTTAAATATTTTGCTAATATTTTTAAAACAAAAACAATATCTAAAACAATTTGGATATTTCCCTTATTTCTTGTGCTATTTATATGGTTTGAGCCTGAGGTTCAGAATGTACCATCATATAAAAAATCTATTTGGTCTACTTTAATATCCTCAACAAAAGATGATTTTATTGATAAAAAAAATATAAGCACGATTGGTGAAAGGTCTTCATTATACATAACAACAATAGATATGATAAAAGATCATCCCTTAATAGGAGTTGGATATAATAATTGGAGATTAGTAAATCCAAAATATTTCGGTAAGTACATTCATGATGAAAATTATTTAAAATTAAACCAAAGACCTCATAATGATTTATTATGGATAACATCTGAATCAGGAATTATTGGATTATTAATATTTATGATTTTAGTTACACTCCCATTATTTTTTACATTTAAAAAAATATTATTTAAAAAAGAAAACGAAAGCCTCTTTATTGAAAGTTTCTTAATGGTTTCTATAATAATGATTTTAGTGGAATCATTATTTGACTTTCCAAAACAAAGAACTGTACCAAATTTATATTTATGGTCTTATATTGGATACTTAACAATTAACTTTTCTGAGACTAAATTAAATATAGATAAGCTATTGGTTTATTTTATAATAATCACAAGCTTATTAATATCATGTTTTAGCTTTATGGATTACAGATCTATTTCGAATAGTCAAAAAATGTTAATTCAAAAAAGACAACAAGAGCCAAATGAATCAATAAAATTTGGTATGACAGCATTAAAATATGGTAAAAATGTTGATAATACAGGTACACCAATTAAATTTAATCTTGGTATTTTAGAATACCAAAAGGGTGATATAATAAAATCTGAAAAATACTTCAAAGAAGCATTAAAAATACATCCATACCACATTGGAGTACTTGAGAATCTAATGATTATTAAAGCTAAGTCTAGCAATTATGCTGAAGCAACAAAATATATGAAAGAATTAAAACATTTATACCCTAACTATTATAGCCCCATTATAAAAATGATTAAAATATACCTACAAAAGGGTAAAATTAATGAAGCCAAAATGTTGACGAATATCACAAATTTTGAAAATGCTACTGACAATACTAAGAAAATAGTAGATAATTTAAAAAACTACATTATATTACACAGTGAGTAGATTTATTTATATACAGAAATACCTTTGTATATAAGTAAAAAAGGTGTATTTTTATGCCTATATAACTTTTTTAAATAATTACAAGGGTTTCTGTTTATTAAAACCCATTATTTAAAAGTATAAATTGGCAAAGATTTTAAAGAGGAAATAAGTCATATGAGTAAATTTTTGATGTTTATGTTATCTTTTACGCTCCTTTTTGGAGGGTTACAAATTGAAAGCTTAAATCCAAATGAAGGTGAAGCTGGATCAAGTTTATCTGTTGAACTTACTGCTAGTGGTGTTGATTTTTACGATGGATACAGCGGTGTAAATTCTATAAGTTTTAATCCATCAGGCATAACAGTTGAATCTTTTACTGTTTCTTCAAGTAATACTGTTTCCTTAAATTTATCTTTAGATAAAATGCCTCCTAAATGGTTTGATGTGGAGCTAGTTGGAGAATTCTATGATATGTATGATCAATACACAGGTGACTTTTATGATCAATATGATTTTTATGATCCATATACCGTTACTAAAGATGATGCATTTTTTGTAAGCTCTAATAATCCTTTACTTATAACTACTTTTACAGATAATATTGATTTTGGTAATATTGAGGTAGGGCAGACAGGCTCACAGGAAATTATATTTTATAATCCATCTACTGTTAATTTAGTGATTTTTGGTATTAGTATGTCTAATGCAGAGTTTAGCATTGATGATATTTCAAATGTTCCAGCTGGTGAATCAGTAACAAAATTTGTAAATTTTAACCCAACTTATGATGGCTCTCAATCTAATACAATGACCATTTATTCTGATGATGAGTATGATCCTGCAATTGTATTTCAAATGTCAGGTACTGGGGTTGGTATTGAAGGTGATATGAATGGAGATGGAACACTAAACATACTTGATATTGTTTCATTAATAAATTATGTATTCAATGATAATGAAAATCCATTTGCTGATTTAAATGATGATGGTACAGTAAATATTGTTGACGTAGTGATGCTTGTTAATTTAGTTCTAAATTGGGGCTTATAAAGTCTAAATGAATAATTTTAATTAAAACCTCATTCAATGATGAATGAGGTTTTTTTTTAATTAATTTTTAATTATGAAAAAAAATAATTTACTATTTATTATCCCTTTACAAATTCTTGGCTTTACGCTATTGATTATGGGTTTAGGCTGGATGTTATCAAGTGAGCCATGGATGCTTGATAAATTTGCAAACGAACAACGTTTAAATATGAAATTTGAAAAACTTTTTGAGTTTGAGATAAACAAAACACTTCCAGGTTATCTAAAACAAATATATAGATTTTTTGGACTATGGGTATTTATAATTGGTATGTTTATAGTATGCTTTTCAAGACCTGTATTTAACAATAATTATAATTTGAAATTAAATTTATTAGTATGTACTGGAATATTAGTTTACTTTGGAATGATCTTAACATATTATTTAATACCCTCATCACACTTTGTATACTTAGGGTTATTATCAATAATACTTCATAGCATATCATTATATGCTTTTATAAAAAGCTAATCTAATACAATATAAGATTAATAAGTGCAATTAAATCAAGTATACTTATAGTTTGATCAAAATTTAAATCACCTTCTTCTAAATATAAGCCTTCAAGAATTATTTCAGCTAAAAGAACTACATCAAGGACATTGATTTGACTATCACTATTAATATCACCTAATTCAGTTTCATTGTAAAAGTCAGATAGGCTATATTGAAGAAAAAAATCAATTAGCTCACTACTTGTATGAAACCCCCAATTTTCTTTAAACCAATCATGTCCACCGCCATAAACTTTATAGTGTTTAAATACTGTGTTAGTATTGCTATTACTAAAATTATATATTTCAACATTATTATTTAAATCTTCAATTGAATCACTATTAAAATCATTGTATTCTATCCAAAAATCTGATGATTCAAATACAGTCAATGAACCATCAAAACTAGGAGGATAATAATCAACAACACTATCTGAAGTTCCATGAAAATGAATGATAGGAATTTCTCTAGTAAATTCACAAAATTGGCCTGAAGTTTGATTTAACATGAAATTTCCTGTAACAGAACCAAAAGCAGTTATTTTATCTTCAAGTTCACATGCAAGTTCATAAGACATATATCCTCCATTTGACATTCCACAAGCATATATTCTATCCAGATCAATATTAAAATCATCACTAACTTTATTAATCATTGCTTCTATAAAGCCAACGTCATCAAGATTTGAAAAGTCCCAATACGTACCAACATTCCATGAAGTATAACCAATAGAATTAACTATACCTTGTGGGTATACAACTGCAATTCCTTGTTCATGCGCAAATTGATCCATTTCAGAATAATATCTTTGACTTAGTGCGCTTCCTCCAAAACCATGCATATTAATAATTAAAGGCGCAGATTCTTGATCTGAAATATTTTCAGGATATGACATATAATAACTTCTAGCTATTAAATCATGATTCACACTAAACCACTGCGTATAGCTAAAAGATAAAAAAATTAATATATTTAAAATTTTATACATTTTTAGTGAGTTATTGAATAAACATCTCCAGAGTAATCTATTAAGTAAAGCTCATTATTTTCATCTTGACCAAATGAAGATAAATAAAATTCTGATTTATTCATAGCTTTTAAAAGTTCATCTGTATGGTTGATTAAATCAATATTAGTATCATTATTTTTTATGCTCCATACCTTTCCAGTACAATAGTCACCAAAAAAATATCTACCATATAATTCTGGCTTATTATCACCTCTATAAACATATCCACCAGTTACACTACAACCATGCATATCCGGCTGGTTCCAACCAACAATGGTTTTAGCATAGTTAGCATCATTTGGGTATTCAAATATTGGTAATACAGTATTTGAAGAATCACAATTTTCATTACTATCTCCATAACAATGATTTCCCTCTAATATATTCCACCCAAAATTCATACCTCCAGGATGATTGGCTGGTTGAAAATCTATCTCTTCCCATTCGTTTTGACCAACATCACCTATGTACATGTCACCATTTTTACTATCAAATGAAAATCTCCAAACATTTCTTAGTCCATAATGCCATATTTCACTTTTTATATTTTCTTGATTTGAAAATGGATTGTCATTTGGAATTGTATAGGATTCTTTATTGCTAACATCAATCCTAATAATAGTACCAAATAAATTAGTTAAATCCTGAGCTCTCATTTCTGGATCACCCGCTGAACCCCCATCTCCAATAGAAATATACAAATAATTATCTGGACCAAATTCTAAAAAACCACCATTATGGTTCATGTAAGGCTGCTTTAATTTCAATAATACTTGCTCAGAATCTGCAAGACCTATATTGTTATCTGTCTTGAATCTTGATATAATTGTATAACCTTCTTGATTAACATAGTTTATATAAAATGATTTATTATTGCTAAAGTTAGGATCAAAAGCAAGCCCTAATAGTCCCCTCTCATCAGCAGGGTACCATGTTTGATGTACTCTATCAGAAATATCTAAAAAAGGTTCTTCTTGAACTTTATTATTTTCAATTATTTTAATTAAACCGTCTTGTTCTACAACTAAAAGTGAAGTAGTACCTGGCAAACTACAAACATATAAAGGTTGATTAAATTCTGAAGCAATTAAATTTGCCTCTAATTGTGAAATTAAAAGATTAAAAAAAAATAACTATAATTATAATGGTCTGATTCATAAATATATACTT
>CAZYFB010000031.1:0-12043 GCA_964646655.1 uncultured bacterium | reverse complement strand
AAATTATGTGTTTCATCTCATATTTAAGTTAATTTTAACTTGTAGCCATTATGGTATTTATTCGTAAAATATTTAGAATTAATTTTGTTATCCGAAAATTTATTTTTTGAAAAATCCCAATCCAATTTCTTTCCAGACCTGTAAGAAATATTTCCCATTTGAGCAACAGTTGCTACAATTTCGCCATCTTTAATAGTACATTTTACTTTGGAAGGATCGTTTAATCTAATAGCATCTATAAAATTTTGCATATGTTTATCTAGTCCATTGTCAGTGGCTTTTAAAAAAGGTTTAGCAACTTTTTTTTCATTACCCCTCTCTTCGATTACTTCCCACCCATCTCGATTCAATGTTAAAGTTGCATAATCTCCTATAAAAGCTATTCCATGACTTTTATCATAGGGTCCATTATCAATTCCCATTGCAGAATCCCAAATTAAATTAAATTTATCAAATTCATATAGTGCAGTTAAAGTATCAGGAGTCTCTTGGGCAAGATTAGGATAAGCAAACTTACCTCCCAAGCTTACAACAGTTTTGGGTAAAAAATCTTGCATACCAAGCAAAGCAAAATCTATCAGATGCACCCCCCAGTCTGTCATCAAACCACCTGCATAATCCCAAAACCATCTAAAAGTAAAGTGTAAACGACTCGAATTAAATGGTTTCGTTTTTGCTGGACCAAGCCATTTTTTATAATCCAGTTCTTTTGGTGGAATACTGTTTGGAACAATTGATTTTGGACTGACTGATCCAAAATAACACCATGTCTTTACTGTTCTAATCGGTCCAATAACTCCGGTCTTTAAATAATTAATAGCATCTTGAAAATGCTTTTGACTTCGTTGCCATTGACCTACCTGTACAACATTCCCATACCTATATTGAGCATCCACCATCATACGACACTCTCCAATTGAATTTCCAATAGGTTTCTCACAATAAGCATGCTTTCCCGCCTCCGAGGCATGTATCATCATAAGAGCATGCCAATGATCAGGAGTTCCAATTACAACTGCATCAATATCTTTTTCCTCAAGTAATTTTTGATAATCTATAAAAGTCTTAACTTTTATTCCTTGTTCATCCATTTCAGCTTTTCTTTTTTGAAGTACTCTATCATCAACATCGCATATTGCCATTAAATTTACCTTAGGAATTCTCAAGAGTGATTTAGTGTTCCACCAACCCATTGAATTTAGTCCAATAGCACCTATATTAATTGTATCATTTGATCCTAAAATACCATTATTACTTTGTAGAGAAGAAAATCCAGGGAGTATTAATCCTGCAGAAGTTAATAAAGCTGAATTCTTAATAAATTTTTTTCGATTCATTTGAAATTATTTTGTAATACATATTACTTTATTTAATATTTTTTAAAAATAAAACCTACTTTGTAGTAGCACTAAAAGTACTTCTTACCAAAACTGTAGGCTTTGATTCCAATTTTTTTACCAATCACTCTGCCCGGAAGATCATCAACTGGGGGATGAATACCACCCCAAATTCTTGATAGACTACACTGGTTACTGGCATCTCTGTATGTCGCCCATTGAATCTTAATATCTTGAGATGGACCTTTTTCAAAAACTAAGAATTCATTTTTTTTAGCAACAAACTCACCCATTCCACCTGGAAAAAATTCATCTCCAGTTAGCAATGTCATCAGCTCTGCTGCAGCTCTTGAATAAGTAGAATGTCCTGATACATAGCCAGAAAAATTAGGTGTTACAAATGTGGGTCTTTGATAAGGAAACCAGTTTTCAGCTAAAATCCATCCAACTCCTCCGTAGTCATTTTTTGGATCTTTTACATATTGATGTCCTCGCCATGATAAAACTTTAATTTTACCAATATTCTCACCATTTTTACCGGCGAGAAAATCATCTTTTTTGACTGACTCTATATATCCTTCAACTAACTTGATTCCAATAGAACTATAATTGGGTAAATTAGGATCTGAAGATTGACCGTTCTGGGCCATATACCTTAATGCGCTTATAGGTCTTATATAATCATAATAACCCTTTAAACCCCAAGCAGCAATTGCAGCATCATGCATAGCACCTCCTAATAAAAAGTACGCTTTAATATCCCATTCTAAAGGGTCTACTATTTCTCCCTTTCCTTCAAACTTTCTTTTAAATTTATTATGATAAGATACATAGTTTAGTATTGTAAACCAGTGACCAGGTGGTGTTTCAGAATCTGGACCGTCAGCCCAAAATTCTGCAATAACTCTGGTGTAGTCTCCACGTGGGACAACTTGTTTTTCATAAGGCTTGTTTGTAAAAGGATTTAATTTATGTCCCCCACTTTTATCACCTCCATCAATATATCTGTAGACCTTATTTAAGCCTTCAACATCAAAATTGATATTTTCAAAATTTAGATCTCCAATATTTCCAGGAGAAATATCCCAAAATACTTTGTCATTTGGGTCTAAATGAGAACTCCAAATTGAAACTAGGCTATGATTCCATACATATTGTTCATTAATTTTATTTTTTAAATTTAAAAATTGAGGAGGAGGCCCAGGGTCATAATAAATAGGGTAATCAAAGCCATCTCTATTTTTAGAAATTAAACTTTTCTGACTTATGGCAAAAGGTTTCACAGAACCCCATTCCGGTCCAAGAAATTCAGGAACAGATCCTGCCAATTCATTACCAGATTGATCAATAAATTTTTCAAAAGCGAGTGGTTGCCATCGATTGGGGTCATTTAAGCCTTTGATGCCTGAATTTTTTAAAATTAATGGATCATTTGTAGGTTGATAGAAAAGATTTGTATAAAAATATTTTTCATTTGCCCCGTCATTCCATGTATGGCTAATAACATTTTTTGCTATATAATTTCCTAAAGCTGCTGCATCTCCACTTTTATAATTTGTGGATTTATACTCTTTATCATACCCCAATTTTTCAAATAATGAATCAATAACTTTTTTTGATTTTCGATAGCCAGGTGAAATCTCATAACGATGAATCAAAAGTCTATAAGCAGCATAGCTAATTGCTTTTTCTATATTTTGATCAATTGAACCAATAAAATCAGTTTTCCTATACGGTATAAAAAAATCGTGATTATCTTGGTTTAGATAGTATGGCTTTGCATTACTATCAAAAACAGCCCAAGCATCATACATTGCTGCAGATATATGAAATAAGTTTCTAGCATGAACAGTAGGTCTAGCCAAATCATTTCGAATTGATTGTAAAATCACCTCATTCCACTTTCTGGCGATGCTTTGCTTTTGAGAAAAAGAGAGATTCCCTAAAAAGATTAAAACAAGATAAATTAATAACCCTTTTTTCATTTAAATTGATAAAAAGATAACAGTTTAATTCCAGTTAAAATATTCTAACATAGATTTTATAAACGAAGGCTCTCTTGTAATGGTTTCTTCAATCTCAATTAGATTATTTGGAGTTAAATCCATAAGATACTGTTTTTTACCTCCAGGCCATGTAACAATTAAAGAATCTACTTCTATCTTCTCGCCTAATCCAAAGTGAATGATAGAGCTATTTTGAGAAGCATGGCTTGATCCTCCGTCAACTTCTCTTATCAAACTCAAATCATCACAGACAACTCTTATTCTTGCTCCTAAACCTCTTGTTGTTGATTGATTTCCCTTCAGTTTAATTTTTAACCAATTATTATCATTTGAGGAATTGTTCCTATAAAGTTTAGACCTTATGGCTTCTCCATAAACGACCTTATTAACCGGCCTTTGATTTACAACAAAGATATCTTGATCGCCATCATTATCATAATCAAAATGAACAGAACCTCTTGCAATTCCATAATCCATTACACCTGATTTTTCATTTACCTCAAAAACTCTTCCCTTATTTTCGAATAAAATGTTTGGAATAGGACTTACCATTGGATTTATTGGTCCATTTGAATTAAATAAATCTAAATCTGCATCGTTATCATAATCCAAAAAAATGCTCCCCCAGCCTATGATAACCGATTCAGAATCTTTAAAACTATTTATTGTATTTATTCCAGTTCCAATATTATTCATAAGATTGATAAACGGAAATCCGTTTCCTCTATTAACTATAAATGGTCCAGCAAAAATATTTGTTACATGATAATCTAGTAAATTATCATTATTATAATCTCCTACTCCTACTCCCATTGATTTTAAACCAAAGTTAATCTTCATCTCTACACTTTTATTTTCAAATCTAAGCTCTGGGTGTTGGTTAACCATTAATCGATTAGGTTCATGAGTCTCTCCAAAATCATTAATTATAAATAAATCCAAATCATTATCATTGTCAAAATCAGTAAAAACTCCTCCAAAACCATATCCTTTACCTGCATCAACTAATAAGTCAGAAACATCTTTGAAATATTTTCCGTCAATGTTTATATACAACTCATCGTGTCCAGTTTCATAATCCTCTTGAATAACATAATTATTTAAAAGTGACAGTCTATGTGAACCAAGTGGATTATCATCAAAATAAAAGTCTTTAAAATAGTTTGCAATAAATAAATCTGGATAACCGTCAGCATTTATATCTCCGAAGGAAGAGGATGTAGAAAAGTTTTTTTTTTGCAATCCATATTTTGAGCTTGAATCACTGAAAGTACCATCTCCATTATTTATATATAATAAATTAGAGGACATTTTATTATTTTTATTTGGTTGGTTGTTTTGCGAAGTAATTGTAGTAACTAGTAGATCAATGTATCCATCTTTATTAACATCAGCCGAAGAAACTCCAGTAGTAACAAATAGACTGTCTTTTATAAGTCCAGATTCTTTAATTACATCTTTAAATGTTCCATCTCCATTATTTTTATATAAAACATCTTGACTTTTTCCTCCTGTTATATATAAATCTTCAAAACCATCATTATTATAATCAAAAGCTACAACTCCTCCTCCAAAAAGACCTTCATAAACATCATATATATTATCTATTCCTGAGTTTAATGTTACATCTGAAAATACATTTTGACTAAAAAAAAGAGATGGTGAAAAAAGTATAATAAGAAAATACTTCATTTAATCATTTATTTAAAAAAAGGTAGGGAGCTATCTCCCTACCTTTTAAATGTAATATAAAATCAAATTTATAAAACCTAATTAAATTTAATTGCTATTGATATTTATATATTAATTTAATATCCAGGATTTTGTTCAATAGCAGGGCTATTGTCCACAAAATTTCCAGGTAATGGCCAAAGGTCAAAATGAGCTTTATAATTTGCTCCACCGTGTAAATCCCATCCCTTATTTGAATTAACTGTTTCCATTAATATACCAGCTCTTTTAAGATCGTAATACCTCCTGCCCTCAAGAGCGTGCTCTACTCTACTTTCATATAATATAGCATCTCTCATCTCTGATTGTGATAGGCCTGGTGTTAATTCAGGTAAACCTGCTCTAGTTCTAACCTTGTTAACTCCAGCATATGCACCAGCAGTATCTCCGGACTCATTTAAAGCCTCTGCGTGTGCAAGTAAAACGCCAGAATATCTATATATATTAACATCCATTGGAGATGCATAAGTAATCGTATTCATTTGAGCAAATGCTTCAGGAGTATGTTCCGGCGATGCAGTACCTTTTCTAGGAAAAACAGGTGCTATGCCGATATCTGCCATTAATCTAGTATCACCATTACAGCAAACACCCTGAAAATTAACATCACCAATTACTCCTCCATCATAAGGATCTCCTTCAAAATAGAAAGTCATTCTCAATCTAGGATCTCTACCCTCAAGTGGGTTATCTGGGTCATAACCAGAAGCTGGATCAGTAATTGGTAGGCCATTAGCCATTCCAAAAGCATCTACAAGATTTTGGGTAAATTTATGCCCTGACCATCCATTATATGCTGATGTAGTTGGAATACCCATCGGAATAAAATCATAACTTCCTTCAGTTAAAGGTCCATTTTGAATAGACCAGATAATTTCTTTACTATCCTCAGCACATCCTCTGTTTAAGCAATCCCAATTAGATGCAGGTTCTAGAAGTACAGCACTGCCCTCAAGAGAAATTACCTTAGAAAACGCAGCAGCTGCACCAGAATAGTCCTTTTGATTTAACAATGCATATCCTATTGCAGTAGAAGCAGTCATAGTTGTTGGTCTACCAACTTGATCGTCATTTGGAGATGTGCCTAAGTTATCAGCAGCAAATGTCAGATCAATAATAGCTTGAGCATATGTTTCAGCTTGACTAGATCTACCAATATCATTTGCTTCCTCAGCAGAAATTTGTGTTGTAACTAAAGGCATTCCACCATAAAGAAAAGCCATATCAGCATATAAAAATCCTCTGATATATCTTAACTCAGCTTCCCATTTTGTGGAACCTTCTGAACCAAAATCAATGTTTGGTATAAGTTCTAACATAGTGTTTATCTTTGATATGGTTCCCATTCCGTAATTGAATTTCCAATCGGTGATACCGCCACTGTATGCAGTAGTAAGTCCACTTGCGAGGCCGTCGTACCCTTTGAAAAATGCACCTTGCCCTACCATGTTATCTGAGACAAGATCAAAATCCATATTCATATGGAAATAGTTACCACCCCAAAAAGCAGCCCCTGAAGCATCTGCCATGGAATCATATATTCCATTTACACCTAACTTGAAGTCATCCGCGGTTTGGAAAAAACCATCCACAGTAGCACTCCCTGGGTCAGATTTTACTAAAAAATCTTCTTCACATGATATAAAACCAATCATTGAAAAAATTATAATTGCTATTGTAAAAAATTTAGTTTTCATTTTTAATCATTTATATTAATATTATTCGAATCGTATTTTAAAATCTTGCTTGAACTCCAAATGATAATATTCTTAGCTGAGGAAACATGTAAGGAGCCCTTCCAGCTTGGGCTTCCTGTCCTTCTCCATAAAGATCGTTAGCTCCTACCCCTGTTCTTATTTCAGGATCAATCATAGGAAAATCTGTAGATGTCCAAAGGTTCGTTCCGTTAAAAAATATTCTTAAACTTTCAAATGGAAGTAGTTCGGCATCAATAGTATACCCTATTTGTAAATTCTTTAATCTGAGATATGCTCTATCCCAAATAAAGAAATCACTTGGATAAAGATCACTCGGGCTTGCAGCTTGACCTGACCACACTCTAGGCATTGTCGCATCTGGGTTAGACGTTGTCCAATTGTCAGCCCAAAGATTCGCCGTAGCGTAACCTCCAGAAGCGTCAGGCTTAAATAACTCAAAAGTTCCTTGAAAACTAGTTGATCCTATTCCTTGAAAAATGGCAGCTAAATCAAAGTTCCCATAATTAGCTAAAATATTGAATCCATAGGTAATTTCTGGAACATCAACTCCAATATCAGTTCTATCATCAAGAGTAATAACACCGTCTCCATCTAAGTCTACAAATTTAACATCACCAACATCAGATCCCACTATAGAGTGATCCGGAGCAGAGGCAAGTTCAGAGGCATCATTAAATATTCCATCGGATTGCCATCCCCAAAAAGCACCCGGTCTATATCCCTCTCCTAAAATGGCTCCATTAGATAAAAATACTCTATCAGATTCACCGCCATCTAGACGAGGATTAAGATCTGTTACTAGGTTGTCAGCCTTAGATACATTAGCCCCAACTTGTAATTTGAACTTCCCAAACTCCTTTGTGTAATTCACAGCTAGTTCCCAACCTTTAGTTTCTAATGAAGCTGCGTTAGAAAATTGTGAGGTGAACCCAGTTAATACATTGACAGGAAGATTATATAGAATGTCAGTTGTCTCTTTGCTAAATATATCAAAATCAATTCCTAGTCCGTTATTTAAAACTAAATTGAGACCAAAGTTAGTACTTGTACTTTTTTCCCAGCTAAGATTTTCATTACCAAGAGATGACTGTCCAACCCCAGGGGCTATTACTCCACCAAAGCTATATGCTTCATCTAAACTTAATGATTTAGCAAATGCAAAATTTGGAATATTTGCATTACCAAGTTCTCCCCATGAACCTCTTATCTTTAAATAATCTATTGTATTAGAGGAGCTTAAGAAATTTTCTTCAGATAAAATCCAGCCGGCTGAAAATGATGGAAATGTACCCCATTTTTCATTCAAAAACCTTGAACTTCCATCTCTTCTTATATTTGCTTCAAGCAAGTATTTTCCTTTAAAGTTGTAACCAACTCTTGCAAAAAAGGATTGAACACTGAATCCTGTTTCTCCACCATCTGCTTGTTGATTTCCAGCAAGACCAGCATTTAGAACCTGAACACCATCTGTTAAATGTCCATCTCTAAAGGCTCTAATATTAGTTAATTTATTCTCTTCCTGGCTATATCCAATCAAAGCATCTAATTTTCCATCTCCTATCTCTACATTATAATCAGCGGTTACAAAATACGTTTCGGTAAAAAACTCTTCATTCCTATTAGTTCTCTGTCTGAGATTATTTGGAGCATAAAAAAACGATCCGTCGGGAAAAAAGTTTTTAACTAGTTTATTAAAAGTAGAACTATTAGTACTTCTGTTTCTAATTGCAGCTGTTCCTTTGATTTTCAAGTTTTCAATTGGTGAGTAGGCAACATATGCATTCATTAAACTATTATTGATGATTTGTTGATTATCATAATAGTCACCTGTTACATAACCATAGTTATTATTCTTACCTGTTCCAGGCCCAACTCCAACACCAGCAAATGCCGGAGTTACCATTGCATAATTCCCATCTGAGTTGTATATGGGGCCAAAAATATTTTGTATTTGAGCACCTACCGCCTGCGGTCCTTGTAAGTTAGAGGAGTTAAAACCTCCATATGTTGATTTTTGATCTCCCCTAGAAATTGAAATAGTTGTCCCGATATCAATTTTTTCAGTGGGGCTAGCATCAAGGTTGATTCTAAAATTAAGGCGATCATAAAAATTACCCCCGGTTGCCACACTTTCTTGATCTACTAAACCGGCAGCTACTCTATAGTTAATATTATCTCCACCTCCTGTAACACTAAGGTTATGAACATTAACTGGAGCACTTTGAACAAGATCTTCATAAGGATTTTCCCACCACGTATTTTGGCTACGTGCTAAAGCAATTTGTTCAGGGGTGAATACTGGTGAACCACCAAAGTTTGTTTTTGCTAAGTTTTTAAATTCCATATTGTATGCAGGGTCAAAATTTAAATCAGGCATTGTCAAAGCTTCTGAAATTCCAAAAGTTGCTTCATATGCAAAAACAGCCTCTTGATTTCTTTGGCCCCTTTTAGTTTTGACAACTACAACACCATTAGCAGCTCTAGATCCATAAATTGCTCCTGAAGCTGCATCCTTTAATACAGTAATAGATTCAATATCATTAGGGTTAAGTAAGTTAATATCTCCCTCGATACCATCAATTATAATAAGAGGTGCAGCATTATTTAATGTTCCTACACCTCTAATTCGAATAGAAATTTCATCTTGACCAGCTTCTCCTGAATTCTGAGAAACAAATACACCTGCTGTTGTACCAGATAAGGCAGCACCAGCACTTGTTAAAGATCTATTTTCAATTACTTCAGAATCAATAGTAGCAACTGAACCTGTAATGTTTCTTAATAACTGAGTTCCATAACCTGTGACAACAATCTCATCAAGAGATGATGCATCTGTTTGTAAACTAACATTAACAACATCAGAGGAGCCAACTGCTAAAGTTTGAACTTGAAAACCAATAAATGAAAATTGAAGATCAGCAGTGTCATTTTCTAATTCAATTGTAAAATTACCATCAAAGTCTGTTGACGTTCCATTCGAAGTTCCAACTTCTAAGACAGAAGCTCCTGGTAAAGGATTTCCATCAGAATCAGTTACATTACCGGTTATTGTCCTATTTTGAAGGTCAATTTCTTCCACGATAATTTCTTCTTTTTCAAAAACTTTTTCTTTTGCTTTTAAAAGAACTTTTGTGTCTATCACTTCATATTCCAGTTGATTTTCAAAAATCATGTCTAGAACTTCTTTAATAGGTTCATTTTTAACATTAATAGAAATCTTTCTATTAAAGTCATATACGTTTAATTGATAAATGAACATATAATCAGTCTTAGCTTCAATTTCGTCCAATACGGTTGAAACATTTTCATTCTGAACCTTTAATGTTAATTTATTCTGCGAAAAAGAATTTGCAACAGTTAAATTAAAAGTTAAAAAAAGTAAAACTGATATCCTCATTGTCTTTATAAAGCTATCGTAATTATAATAGCCAGTTGTTTTATTTTTCATAATTTTGCATAGATTTAAGTCAATTATTAATATTGGTTTGTTTTAATTGTTTATTTCAAATTCAAAGGGGAGATACTGCAATATCTTCCCTTATTTTTTTATAGCATTTTTATTTTTTTAATAATTATTTTATTGTCAAAAATTTGATACTCTATTTTATAAATCTTATTAAAATAATTTAATACTTTTCCAATGTCTTCGTTTTCAACATCTATTGCAGCATTAAAAAATTCATTTGATAATTCTTGTCTGTTATCAATAATTGTAACGTTATAAAGCCTTTCTAATTTTTTTAAAATCTGTGAAAAAGTTTCATTTCTAAAAATCACTTCACCATCAATCCATGAGGTGTAAATTTTAGTATTTACTTTAGTGGTTTCAACAATAAAATTTTCTTTATTAACTGAACCTTTGAAGCCAGGTTTTAAAATTGTTTCTTCTAATATTCCTGAATTTTTTATCCCAACTGAACCTTCTACTAATACAATATCAGAATTGAAATCTTCGGAGTAATTTCGAACATTAAACTTAGTTCCATGGACCTCAACATTAATTCCATTTGAATTAACTACAAAGAGGTCATTTTTATTTTCAGCAACATCAAAAAAAGCTTCTCCTTCAAGAAAAACTTCTCTTTTTTTATTCTCAATAAACTTTACTGGGTATTTAATAATACTTCCACTATTTAAGTAAGCTTTACTACCGTCGGAAAAAACTACATTAAATCTTTTTCCATACGGCACTTTTAGTGTATGGTAAACTAATTCTTTGATAGTAGAATTTTTGTCATAAATAAGTTCATCAGATTTCTGAATTAAATTTATTTCAGATATAATTTTTTTACTTTCTTTTTTGTCGCCTTTATCTTTTTCAATTACAAGCTCTTGGTCGTCTGAAGAAAGGACGATATCATTTTTCTTAGGAATAATTTTTTCAATTTCTACTTTATCAGTCTGATTAACAGAAGAAAAATAGCCTAGAGAAAAGATTGCGACAAAAATCGCAGCATAGCTTACATAGTTTTTTATTAATTGTATTCTCTTAGATTTATTTTCCTCGACTTTAATTCTACTTTTTACTTCCTTAATTATGTTTTCAGCATCAGACTGGTTCATTGCGTAAATGGAATAATAATTTATTTTAATGTAAGATTTGAATATAGAAGCACTGTTTGGATCTTGAAGTTTACTTATAATTTCCTTAAGATCCTCAACAGATGAAGTTTGGTTAATATAACCAAGTATTAATTGTTCAAATTCTTTATCCAATTATCACTATTTAGTATATTACAATTAGTAAACAGATAACCCCTAAAAAAATATGTTTTAACTTTTTTTATATATTGATACGATGAATTCTGATAAAGAACTTGTCGAGTTATTGAAAAAAGGTGATGAAATTGCTTTTACTGAGCTTATAAATAAGTATAATCGTAAATTATTTAGTTATGCGGTAAGTTTATCGGGAGACTATTCTTTGGCAAAAGATATTGTTCAAGAAGTCTTTATTAAAACGTTTGAGTATAGAAAGAAATTAGACTCAAAATTTTCTATTCAGGGATTTCTATACAGAAGTGTATATAATCAGTTCATAAACCAATATCACAAGAATAAATCTCTCTTAAAGTTACATGATGAATATATTAGGTTTTTAGATCAAATTATAGAGAATACCTCTGAATCTGATTTTGAAAAAATGATTAAAATAGTAAATGAATGTATAAACAAACTTCCAAAGAAGTGTAAAGAAGTTTTTGTTTTAAGTAAAAAAAGGGGGCTTACCAATTTAGAAATCTCAGAAAAA
>CAZYFB010000030.1:0-12353 GCA_964646655.1 uncultured bacterium | reverse complement strand
TTTGTTTAATTTTTATAATTACATTAATTCTTTCTTTTAAAAGTAAATTTTTCCAATCATAAAATGTATTATTAGATACATTTATTAAATCAGTTACCTTGTCTGAACTAAATGTATTATATTTTTTTATTAAATTTTCTGAATATGGATTTATTGAGTTCATAAACTCCCTTTCAATATATCTTGTTACCTAGTTTAATAAATAGGTAAATTCATCCTTAAATATTACACTAAATTGTATTAAAACTTTAAGGAAAATTAAATGAAAAAAGCTGTCAATGAGCCAATAAAAGAATATCTTCCCGGATCACAAGAAAAAGAAAGTATAAAAAAACAATTAGAAAAAATGAGTAATGAATGCATAGATATTCCAATCATCATTGGAGGTAAAGAAATAAGGACTAATGATTTAGGTGAGTGTGTTATGCCTCATAATCATAAACATGTTTTAGCTCATTATCATAAAGCTTCATCGCTAGAAGTAGATATGGCTATTAATAATTTAATGGAAACATGGAAAATATGGTCAAAAACTTCGATTGAAGAAAGAATAGCAATATTTGAAAAAATGGCAAATTTATTAAAAGGTCCTTATAGAGATATTATAAATGCATCAACAATGCTTGGTCAAAGTAAAAATATTTACCAGGCTGAAATTGATTCTGCATGCGAATTGATTGATTTTTTTAATTTTAATTGTGAATATTTACGAGAAATTTTGGAACAACAACCAAAATATTCTCCGGAGGGTATGAAGAATACTATGGAATACAGAGCTTTGGAGGGTTTTGTTTTTGCTGTAACACCTTTTAATTTTACTTCTATAGCTGCTAATTTACCAAGTGCACCTGCTCTTTTTGGGAATGTATCTTTATGGAAACCTGCTTCATCATCTGTATATTCTGGCTACTATATTATGAAACTTTTTAAAGAGGCTGGATTGCCTGATGGTGTTATTAATTTTATACCAGGCAGTGGTAGCAAAATAGGGAATCAAGTAATTTTAAATAAGGATTTAGCTGGAGTTCACTTCACTGGTTCTACTCAAGTTTTTCAGAGCATGTGGAAATCAATAGGTGAAAATATTCAAAATTATAAATCTTATCCAAGAATTGTAGGCGAGACTGGAGGAAAAGATTTTATACTTGCCCATGAATCTAGCAATAGAAAAGCATTGGTAAGTTCAATGATAAGAGGAGCATTTGAGTATCAAGGACAAAAGTGTTCTGCAGCTTCAAGGTGTTATCTTCCGGAAAATGTTTGGAATGATATAAAAGATGATTACTTAAATGAAATTTCAACAATCAAAGTTGGAGATGTTAATGATTTTTCAAATTTTATGAATGCTGTTATTGATGAATACTCATTTGATAAAATTTCATCTTATATAAATCATGCTGAAAATTCTGATGATGCAGAAATTATATCTGGTGGAAATTGCAATAAAGAGGTAGGTTACTTTATTGAACCAACAACAATACTAACAACTAACCCAAACTTTAAGACTATGGAAGAAGAAATTTTTGGCCCAGTTCTTACTATATATGTTTACAATGATTCATGGGAAGAAGTTTGTAATCTTGTTGATAGCACTTCACCTTATGCTCTTACAGGAGCAGTTTTTGGTGATGATAAAAATGCAGTTTCTAAAGCAAAACAAATGTTAGAACATTCTGCTGGAAATTTTTATATAAATGATAAACCAACAGGTGCAGTTGTAGGTCAACAACCTTTTGGTGGTTCTAGAGCATCTGGAACAAATGATAAAGCAGGATCACTACTTAATTTGTTAAGATGGACATCTGTAAGAACAGTCAAAGAAACTTTTAATACCCCTGAAGACTACAGGTACCCATTTTTAGGTGAAAAATAAATGAAACCAGAAATTTTTTCAGAAATTGGCTCTATAGAAAGAGTTTTTGTTTATTCACCTGGTGAAGAACATAATTTGGTTTTACCTAAAGATATCAAACCTTATTTAGAAAATAATTCTTCAATTTTTCCTAATGAAGATTTTTTGCTGTTTGATGATTTAATTGATCTTAAGATAGCAAAAAAACAACATGAAACCTTTAGGGATGTAATTAATTTTTATAGAGAAGGTTCCTGTATAAACATTAGGTCTGAATTTCAAAAAATTTTAAATGATGAAAATATTAAAAATAACTATCCTCTTATAAATTTAATTTATCCTCGAGACATTGCAGTTATAATTGGAAAACAAATTTATCTTACATCGAGTAGTAGTAAAGTAAGAAAAGTAGAAAATAGTATTACAGAATCTTTTTTTAGAAATGGATCTAATTACAAGGATTGTGAAATAATAAATTTTAAAAATATTAATAATAAATTATCATTAGAAGGGGGTGATATCTTTGTTTTAAACAAAGATATTGTCATGATTGGTATTAGTGAAAGAACTTCCTTAGAAGCAATTAAGTTAATAGTTCCATACATTTTTGAACAAAAATTTCAAAAGGTTATAGCAATTAATCTTCCAAAAGAAAGAGCTATGATGCATTTGGATACAATCTTTACACAAACATCACACAAAGAAGCAATAATGTTTAATCATCAAGATTATAATATAGAAGATTTAGAGGTATTTATTGCAAGCAAGGGATCTAATTCTAATAAAATGGTTGAGAAAAACTTTAAATTTATAGATGTTTTAAAAGATTTTGATTTTAATTTGATTTCATGTGGAGGTACCAAAAATAATTTTAAATTAAGAGAGCAATTAACTGATGGAGCAAATTCATTTGTTTTAGAGCCTGGAAAAATAATTATGTACAATTGTAATTATAATACAATCAAAGAATTAGAAAAAAATGATTATAAACATCTTAGCTCTAAGTCATTATACAATGATCAGTTAACTTTTGATAAAATTCTAAGAAGTAATTCTAAAGTAGTCATCACAATTGATGGATCTGAACTTGTTAAAGGAAGGGGTGGTCCTAGATGTATGACACTTCCAATTAATAGGGGGTCTATATAAGTGTCTAGACAAAATCCAACTGTTATAATAGCATTAGGCGGAAATGCTTTAAGCCCTAAGAATGAATCAGGAAATATAGAAAAACAATTTGAACATACTAGAGAAAGTTTAAATGCAATGATGCATTTTGTAAAAGAAAGATATAACATATGCATTACACATGGAAATGGACCTCAAGTAGGTGCAGAGTTATTAAAAAATGAAATAACAAAAGATCAAATTCCTTCTTTACCATTAGGTGTTCTTGTTGCTAATACTCAAGGTGCAATAGGATATATGATTCAACAAACTTTACAAAATGCTTTACAAGAAAAAGATGTAGATAGGGAAGTGGTTACATTTATATCACAAGTAATTGTCGATAAAAATGATTCAACTATTAAAAATCCAACAAAATTCATTGGAAAAAGTTATTCAAAATATGAAGCGCTTAAGCTATCTAAAGAGTTTGGTTGGAGTATAAAAGAGCAAGAACCAGATATATGGAGAAGAGTTGTTGCCTCTCCTAAACCTTTATACATATTTAATGGAAATTCAGTTAAACATCTAGTTGATTTCGGGACTATTGTTGTTGCTGGAGGTGGAGGTGGTATCCCTGCTTATGAAGATAGTAAAAATATACTACATGGTTTAGATGCCGTTATAGATAAAGATATGTCTGCAGCATTGTTAGGCAGAGTTATTAAGGCTGAAGAATTATTTATAATTACAGATGTAGATAATGTTTATTTAAATTATGGCACTCAAAATCAAGCAAAAATTTCTGAAGCAAGCACAAATCAGCTTGCTAATTGGATAAAAGAGAAACAATTTGGACAAGGCACAATGTTACCTAAGATACTTGCGGCTATATATTTTTTAGAACATCATGGCCAAAAGGTTGTTATTACTTCTCTAAATAAAATAGAAGAAGCAATTAAAGGTAAAGCAGGCACTATTATAACAAAGGAAAAATAAATGAAAATTCATGAATTTCAAGCAAAAGCAATTTTAAAAAATTATAGCATTCCAATTCAGGATGGATATGTTATTGAAGATATAAATCAAGCTCAAGAGACAATAGATAAAGTTAAAAATGACTTTAATTCAAAAGATGTTGTAGTAAAAGCTCAAATACATGCAGGAGGACGAGGAAAAGGTGGTGGTGTTAAATTTTGCCCAAATGCTGATAATGCTTTAGAGTCATGTAAAAATATTTTAGGTATGAATTTAATAACGCATCAAACAGGTCCAGATGGACAAAAAGTTAAGAAAGTATTTATAACACAAGCTTTTGATATTGCTAAAGAATATTATGTAGGTATTACAATGGATAGAACTACAGGAAAAGATGTATTTATGGTGAGCACAGAAGGTGGTATGGAAATAGAAGAAGTTGCAAAAGATACTCCTGATAAAATTATAAAGGTTTGGATTGATCCCTTAGAAGGTTTTAGAAGCTTTCAATTAACCAAATTGGTAAGAGGTCTTAATCTTGAAAAAAATCAATACAAAGAAGCGATGGCTATATTAAAAAATATGTATAAGTGTTTTAAAGAAAAAGATATTTCATTACTTGAAATTAACCCACTAATTGAATCAGAAGATAAAAAAATTATAGCAGTTGATGCAAAAATGAATTTTGATTCAAATGCTTTATATAGACATCCTGATATTCTAGATATGAGAGATATCAATGAAGAAGATGAATCTGAATATGAAGCAAGTAAGTTTGGTTTAAATTACATTAAGTTAGATGGTAATGTGGGATGCATGGTAAATGGTGCAGGACTTGCTATGGCAACTATGGATATTATTAAAATAAATGGCGGTGAACCTGCTAACTTTTTAGATGTTGGTGGAGCAGCTAGTTCAGAGACAGTTAAAAATGGATTTAAGATAATTTTAAGAGATGAAAATGTCAAATCTATTCTTATAAATATATTTGGTGGAATTGTAAGGTGTGATAGAGTAGCTGAAGGAGTGATTCAAGCAGTTAAAGAGCTTTCTTTAAGTGTTCCTGTAGTTGTTAGATTAGAAGGGACAAATTCAGAGTTAGCCAAACAAAAAATTTCAGATTCTGGTTTAGAAATTATTCCAGCTGATTCAATGCTTGATGCTGCAATTAAAGTTGTTAGCGCATCTAAAAATTAGGAGATAAAATGTCAATATTAGTAAATAAAAATTCAAGAGTTATAGTTCAAGGGATAACAGGTGCAGAAGGGACTTTTCATACTAATCAAATGATTGATTATGGAACTAAGGTTGTTGCTGGAGTTACACCAGGTAAAGGAGGAACTAAAGCAACTGATTATGATGTTCCAGTTTTCAATTCAGTTGAAGAGGCAAAAATCAATACTCAAGCCAATACTTCAATAATTTTTGTACCACCAAGGTTTGCAGCTGAAGCGATTATTGAATCAATTTATGCTGAAATAGAAGTAATAATTTGTATTTCAGAAGGTATCCCAGTAAATGATATGATGGTTGTTAAAAAAATTCTTGACGAAAGCAAATCAACATTAGTTGGCCCTAATTGCCCTGGTATTATTACAATCGATGAAGCTAAAATCGGAATAATGCCTGGATTTATATGTAAAAAGGGTAATATTGGTGTAGTTTCAAAATCTGGTACATTAACATATGAGGCTATAGATCAATTAGTTAAAAATGATTTAGGTCAAACTACAGCAATTGGAATTGGTGGTGACCCTATTATAGGAACAAATATGATTGATACATTAAAATTATTTGAGGCAGACTCTGAAACAGAGGGTATAGTAATGATTGGTGAAATAGGTGGTTTAATGGAAGTAGAAGCTGCAAGATGGGCAAAGGATAATGTAACTAAACCAATAGTAGGATTTATAGCTGGACAAACTGCGCCAGCAGGAAGACGAATGGGACATGCAGGAGCCATAGTATCTGGAGGAGATGATACCGCTGAAGCAAAAATGAAAGCTTTAAAAGATTGTGGAATTTCTGTTTGTAAGTCTGTTTCTGATATTGGTGAAACCATGAAAAATTTATTAAAATAAAGGATTTAAATATGAATGATTTAACATTTGCAATTATAAAGCCAGATGCAGTAAGAAATAATTATACAGGTAAGATTTATGATAGAATTTTAAAAGCAGGATTTACAGTTGTAGCAGCTAAGCTTAAAAGAATGAGTAAAAATGAAGCCAATGAATTTTATTCAATTCATTCAGATAAGCCATTTTATAATGAGTTAACAGATTTTATGTCTTCTGGTCATTCTATGGTTTTAGCTTTAAAAAAAGATGATGCAGTTTCGGAATGGAGAAGAACAATTGGAGCTACAAACCCAGACGAAGCTGAAGAAGGTACCATAAGAAAAGATTTTGCTTCAAGTTTATCAGAAAATGCAGTACATGGTTCTGACTCAAATGAAAATGCAATTAAAGAAATAAATTTCTTTTTTTCAGGTACTGAATTAGTATAGAAAAATAATAAAAATATTGTTTTGGTTACTTCCAAAAATATTTATAATATAAGCGGTATTTACTTTAAGGAGAAACATGGCTGTACCTAAGAGAAAACAGTCCAAGACACGTGGTAGAAAAAGAAGAACGCATTGGAAAGCAAAAGATAATGCATGCGTTTCGGTGTGTTCCCAAACAGGACAGCCACACTTAAGGCATAGAGCATACTATGTTGATGGTGTATTATACTACAAAGGTAAAATTCTTCAAAACAATCAATAAACCTCAATGATTCAAATTGCATTAGATATAATGGGTGGAGATAACGCACCCTATTCTAATATAAATGGAGCAATTAAGTTTCTAAATTCTAATAGTGATGTAAAGCTTTATCTTGTTGGTGAAAAAAGTCTTATTGAATCTGAATTAAGTAAAAATGTTAATTTTACATCTAAAAATTATGAAATTATTCCTAGTACTGAAGTTGTACATCCAGATGATAAGCCATCTAAAATAGTTAAAACAAAGCCAGATTCATCTATGAATAAATCAATATGTCTATTAAAAGATAATAATGTTAATGCTGTAGTAAGTTCTGGAAATACTGGTTGTTTAGTTAGTTCAGCTTTTTTTAATCTAGGAACAATAAATAATATAAAAAGACCAGCCCTATTTGCTTTGATTCCATCTGAAAATGGAAATTTTTTAATATGTGATGTTGGTGCAAATACCTCACCAAAATCAGAACAATTGCTTCAATATGCTCAAATGTCTATAGTTTATACTAAATATGTACTTAATATTAAAAATCCAAGAGTAGCTCTTCTTAATATTGGCTCAGAGTCAAATAAAGGTACAGATCTGATTAAGGCATCTTTTGATTTAATGAATGAACAATTAGATAGCTTCATTGGAAATATTGAATCTAGATATATATTTGATGGAAAAGCTGATATAGTGGTATGTGATGGCTTTACTGGAAATGTAACATTAAAATTGATTGAAGGAATGATGACTTATAATTATAAACTAATTTCTAAAAAATTAAACCTTCAAGATGATAATAAAATTAATAAATTAAAATCAGTATATGATTACGAACAGGTGGGAGCAACTCCAATACTTGGAATTAATGGTTTAGTTTTAAAGTCACATGGTGCATCTAGTGGAACATCAATATATAACGCACTAAAATCTGCAAAACATTTAAGTGAAATTGACCTGCTAAATAAACTTTAATTTTATCTTTTCTGATATATAATGAATAAGAGATTTATTATGAATAAAATGAGTTATACAAATGAATAATACTGCTTTAGTTTTTCCAGGTCAAGGATCTCAATATATTGGAATGTGTCAAGATTTTGATTTGATTGAAGATAAAAAATTATTAGATCATTTTTATATCGCATCAGAAATTTTTGGCGAAGATTTTCTATCTATTTGCAAAGAGGGTCCAAATGAAAAATTAAGTAGCACTTATATAGCTCAACCTCTAATTTTTTTACATAGCATCTTGATAGATAAGTTATTAAAGCTAAATGATTTAAAAATAAATGCAGTTGCAGGTCATAGTTTAGGAGAATATACTGCATTGGTATCATCAGGAGTTGTAACTTTTAAAGACTGTTTGAAAATTTTAAAAGTAAGATGTTCTGAGATGGAAAAAGTAAATAAAAAATATAAAGGATCAATGCTTGCAATTTTGAATGATGATATTGATTTAATTGATAATATATGTAAAAAATTAAAAGATACAGTCATTGCAAATATTAATAGTCAAAATCAAATTATCATTTCTGGACCATATGATGAAATTGAAAAATCAACTAATATGTTTAGAGAAAATGGAATAAAAAAAATAATTAAATTAAATGTATCAGGAGCATTTCATTCACCATTAATGAAAGAAGCAAATCTTTCTTTAAACAAAGTTATAAATTCTGTAAATTTTAATAATAGTAATTTTGCTTTGTATCAAAATATATATCCGAATGAAATTTTTGATGGAAAAAAAATAAAAGAGAATTTAAAAAACCAATTATGCGGTTCAGTAAAATGGTATGATATTATTAAAAATATGCATAGAAACAATATAAATACAATTATTGAAGTTGGCCCAAAAAAAGTTTTAACTAAATTAATTCAAAAAATTGAACCTTCAATTAAATTGAAATCACTGGATAAGATAAATGATCTATTTAATAATGGTTTCAATAAGGGAATAAAAAAATAATGGATTTAAAAATAGAAAATAAAGTTGCAATTATAACTGGATCATCTAGAGGTATTGGTAAATCAATTGCTTCTAAATTGTTATCCTATGGATGTAAAGTAGTTTTAATAAGCAGAAAATTAGAAGATTTGTTAAAAGTTAAAAATGAATTAAAATCAGAAAATGTCATATGTTATGAATGTGATATAACTAGCCAATCAGATTTTAAAAAGATAACAAATAAAGTAATTAATTTATGGGGTTCTTTAGATATTTTAATAAATAATGCTGGTATAACTGCAGATAAATTATTGTTGAGAATGAATGAGTCTGACTGGGATAATGTAATTAATATCAATTTAAAAGGTTGTTATAATACCATAAAAGTTGCATCTAATTTTATGATAAGAAAAAAACAAGGTAAAATTATTAATATTAGTTCAGTTATTGGTCAAATAGGTAATAGTGGACAAGCAAACTATGCAGCATCAAAATCTGGAATTGAAGGATTAACAAGATCTTTAGCTGTTGAATTTGGAAGTAGAAATATAAATGTTAATTGTATTGCTCCTGGGTATATAAAAACTAATATGACAAATAATTTAGATATTAAAGTAATTGAAGATATGAAAAAAAATATTCCACTAAATAAATTAGGTTTACCATCTGATATTTCAGAAATGACATGCTTTCTAGCTTCAGACCTTAGTTCTTTTATTACTGGTCAAGTAATAAATGTTGATGGTGGAATGACAATTAAATAAATAAAGGAATAAAAATGGATAATACATTAGAAAAAGTTGTAGAAATAGTTGTAGATAAATTAGGTGTAGAAGGATCAAAAGTTACACCTGAAGCTAAATTTATTGATGATTTAGGTGCGGATTCTCTTGATACTGTTGAATTGATTATGCAATTTGAAGAAGAATTTGAAATAGAGATTCCTGATGAAGATGCAGAAAAAATTATGTCAGTAGGTAATGCAGTTGATTATATAAATAAATCAAAATAATTTTTTTATGTCAAAAAAAAGAGTAGTAATTACTGGGATGGGAATTGTCTCTCCCATTGGAAATAATATAAATCAATTTTGGAATAACTTAAAAGAAGGTTATAATGGAATTGATAATATTTCACTATTTGATACTACAAAATTTGATGTAAAAATTGCTGGTGAAGTAGATATAGATTTAAATGCTTATTTTGATAGGAAAGAGTTAAATAAATTAGATCGATTTTCAGCTTTTGCACTAATTGCTGCAGATCAAGCAATAAACCAGTCTAATATTCTAAATAAAAATATTTCTAATTCAAGAGTTGGTGTGATAGTAGGTTCAGGAATAGGTGGAATTGGAACATTTGAATCACAACATAAAAAACTTTTGAAAAATCCTCGTTATGTAAGTCCTTTTTTCATTCCATCTATGATATCTGATATTGCAGCTGGCCAAATATCAATAAAATACGGATTTAAGGGAATAAATTATTCTGTTTCTTCGGCTTGTGCAACTAGTAATCATGCTTTTGGTGATGCATTTAAAATGATACAATCTGATATGGCTGATGTAATTGTTTCAGGAGGTTCTGAGGCAGCAATAACTGAAATGTCTATTGCCGGATTTTCTAATATGAAAGCATTAAGTAAAAATTCTGATAAAAACTCTGCTTCTAGACCTTTTGATAGAGATAGAGATGGATTTGTTATGGGCGAAGGTGCAGGTATTTTAGTTTTAGAAAGTTATGATCATGCTAAATCAAGAAATGCTGAGATATTAGGTGAAATTGTTGGTTATGGTGCTACTGCTGATGCATACCATATAACAAGTCCAGATCTAAATGGTAAGGGTGGAAAAATGGCAATGTTAAATGCTTTGTCTGATGCTAATTTAGACATAGATGATATTAAATACATAAATGCACATGGTACTTCAACTCCATATAACGATAAAATCGAATCTAAAGCCATTAAAAGTGTATTTAAAGAAAATTCTAAAAAATTATATGTAACTTCAACTAAGTCAATGACAGGACATCTTTTAGGTGCAGCCGGTGCAATTGAGGCTATAGCATCAATTTTATCAATGAAAAACAGTTTTATTCCTCCTACAATCAATTACCAAAATAAAGATATTGATTGTGATTTGAATTACCTTCCAAACAAAGGTAAATCTATTGAATTTAATTACACTTTATCTAATAGTTTTGGATTTGGTGGACATAATAGTGTAGTTATATTTAAAGGTGCTTAAAATTGATATAAAAAATATTGAAAAAATTTTATCTTATCAATTCAAAAATAAAACAATTCTTGAAATTGCCCTAACTCATTCTTCAATTGAGTCTAACCCTCAAAATTATGAACGGTATGAATTTTTAGGTGATAGTATTATTGATTTTGTTATAAGCGATTATCTTGTAAACAATACTAGCTATGATGAAGGACGTTCAACAATAATTAAAAGTAAATATGTTAGTAGAAAAAATTTAGCCAAAGTATCAAAAAGTTTAAATTTAATTAAATATATAAAGATTCATAGATCTATAAATCTTAAGCTCAATTCAACTCTAAATAGAATCAATGCAGATATTTATGAATCAATTGTTGGTGGTATATATTTAGATTCAAATATGAAAACAGTTAAAAAATTTATATATAATACACTTCTTAATGAAAAATATATTCCACTTAGCAATAATTATAAAGGTAAATTAAACGAATACTGCCATGAAAATGGTTATAATGAGCCTGTATATAAAGTTGTAAAAGAATCTGGTTTAGATCATTTGAAGAAATTTTCAGTAAAAGTATTTATTAATGGAAATAGTTATGAAGGTTCTGGATCTAAAATAAAGAACGCAGAAATCAAATCCGCTAAAAAAGCATTAATTGATTTGCTTGGTCTTTAAATTTTTAATTCTATCTCTAAGTTTTGCAGCTATTTCATAATTTTCATCATTGATTGCTTTTTCTAGAGCTGCTATTAAATCTTTAATAATATTATCAGTATTAATTTGGACTTTTTTTGAATCTTGTAACGAATTTTCAGGAAAATGTTGCTTTGAGATGATTTCTTTAGATTTAATAGATTCTAACACATTATCAGTTATATAGATAGGAATTTTATTTTTTAGAGCAATCGATATTGCATCACTTGGTCTCGAATCTATCTCAATTTTTTCATTTTGAATTAATGTTACAATACTTGCAAAAAATGTCCCATTAACATATTTTTTAATTAAAACATTCTGTATTTGAATATCTGCTTCATTTGAAAAATTTATAATTAAATCATGCGTAGTGGGTCTTGGCAAATTAATATCTTCAAATGCAAGTGATAAAGCTTGGGCTTCATTACTGCCAATAAGTATAGGTATCTTTATGTTACTATTTATTTTTTTCAATAAAAGTATGTAACCTTTACTTGATGGATGGTATTCAATTTTATCTATTTCTAATTGATGCATTACCAAAGTTAAAAAAAAAATGATTTTTTATAAAGATTTTTTTAATTCATTAATATTTGGAATGATACTTGGATCTATTTGTCTTAATATTGCAGCATGATATGATATCCAATCCATAAGATTAATATATATAAGATATTTTATTAAAGAACTTTTGATAGCATTTAAATCTAAATTAATTTCAAGCTGGTTATTTATTTTATTTGACCATATAGTTTTTACAATATCTATTCTTTTTTTATTTCTA
>CAZYFB010000029.1:0-12683 GCA_964646655.1 uncultured bacterium | reverse complement strand
AAATCTTTTAGAAAAGAAAAATAATTTATCTTAAATTTTGAAACAAAATTAATTAATAATTATTAAATATATAATGAGTTTTATTAAAAAATATAAATATTATAATTTTATTATCATCTTATCATTAATTCTAGGAATGATTAGATGGTCTATGCTTGAAAGAAATTTTCCTATATTCTCCAAAATTGAAATAGAATTTGATGAATTTATAGTTTTAAATGATTTTAAAAGTATTGTTGAAGATGAAAGTTTTCCAATTATTGATGCAAGAGATTATTCTTCCTATCAAGAAGGTTATATTGGGAATGCTATAAATATTGATATTGATTTATTATATGATTTAGATGAAGAAATGTTAAATAATATAAATAGAATAATTGTTGATTATGGTTATAATGATAATTATATAAAAATAAATGATTTGGAAGAAACCTATGAAGTTATTGATTTAAATGGTGACAATCAAAAGGTCATTGTATACTGTTGGAATCCAGCATGTGATAGAGCCGAAGATTTGATTAATATATTAATAGATACGAGTGAATATTTTGGACAATTTGGAAAGTATTTTTCAAAAACTGATTTTTCTTTATATAAAGGTGGATGGGATGAATGGGATTCCATTTACAATAGGTAGATTATGAAGGGTATATTTAAATTAATTTTATTTTTTCTAACTGGCTACTTAGCCTGGATTTTCATTTATGCAAGCTTTGATAAGATTATTGATCCTCATCAATTTTCAAAAAGTATAAATAATTATGAAATAACTCCATACTGGATGAATAATTTAGTAGCCTTAGTACTTCCTTGGTTTGAACTTATCTGCGGGGTTTTACTTTTGGTTGGTCTATTTTTCTATTATAAAAATGATTCAAATTTAATTGATATACCAAATAATTTGATTATACTAATGTTAATCTGGTTTATATTTATACTATCTGTTGCTGTATATAGAGGTTTAGATATAGATTGTGGTTGTGGAATATCGGAAAATAAAACAACACCACTTGAAAGATTGATTGAAGATATTTATTTGTTTATGTTTTCAATTATTATAAAATTTAGACAAAGAATTATTAATACTTTTACATAGGAAACATTTAAATGAAAAAAAATATACTTATATATATATTTTTAAGTTTATCGGTAATTTTAGGAAATTTTTCATCAGATAATGGAATTCGACTCGTATTAACTTCAAATGTTAATGGTGAAACTGATCCATGTGGTTGAAAAAAGAAGCCTATGGGCGGTCTTGCTCGTAAATCAACAATTATTAAAGATTTAAAATCTGAAGGTCATGATGTTATAGTAGCTGATGCTGGTAATTTATTTTTTAAAAAGGATAAATTATCAAGTGGCATAACAATTGATCATGCAAAAGAAACAGCAAATATCATTGTTGATTGTTTTAATATTATAGGATGTGATGTTTTTTCACCTGGTTCTCATGATTTTGCTGCAGGTTTTGATTTTATGAAGCAGTTACAAAAGAAATCTAATTTCCCATATATCTCAGCAAATATTTTTGAAAAAAATGGTCAAAAACTATATGAACCTTATATCATCATAGAAAAACAGGGAAAGAATATTGCTTTCATAGGGTTGTCATCAGTATTTTTAAATGATAAGTTAACAGTTAAAGATCCATTTAAAATTCTTAAAAATATTATTAATGAAGTTGATTCTAAATCTGATATGATTGTTTTATTATTTAATGCTTCAGAAAAAGATTTAAATAGATTAAAAACTAAAGATTATCCAATTGATTTTACCATTAGAAGTCGCTCAAATTTACCACCGGCTATATCAAAAGATGGTGGAAGTTCGTCTATTCCAACATATAGTATTGGAATGAGAGGTAAATATGTTTTCGAGTTTGATATAAATATTGGTGATAAAAATAGTGAATTTTTAGATGTTATGTATTTAGAATCCAAATTGGAAAAATCAGAGAAATTTTTGAGTAGTTATAACATTGATTTTGAAGAAAGCATTGATTTAGAGTCTGAGTTTAAAGATGATCCTAAAACATTAAGTCAAATTAAGAAAAAACTTAAAGAGCGAGATGATTTGGCGGCAACTTTAAATAATAAAGTAAATTATTTTTCTTTTAGAAAATATTCTTTAGATAAGCAGATAAAAGATGATGTTAAAATTTTAAATGTTATTGAAGATGGAAAGAAAAGAATGACTAATCTTTTTGGTCCACTACCAGACCCACATAAAGGTCATAATCATAAATAAAACTCTTGATTTAAAATTGAAATTGACATAATATTGTTCTTAATTTTTTTTGATAAATATTGCGAAAGTAGCTCAGCTGGTAGAGCATCACGTTGCCAACGTGAGGGTCGACGGTTCGAATCCGTTCTTTCGCTCAAAGGCCTTTCTTAAATAGAGGGGCCTTTTTTTGGCGTAGTACCCAAGTGGTAAGGGAGCAGTCTGCAAAACTGTCATTCACCAGTTCGAATCTGGTCTACGCCTCAATGCCGAGGTGGTGAAACTGGTAGACACAAGGGACTTAAAATCCCTCGAACATTACATGTTCGTGCCGGTTCGATTCCGGCCCTCGGTACCAAATAAAGTCTCCAATTTTTTTTGGAGACTTTGTTTTTTTTGATTGTAATTTATTTATTATAAAATTAAATTTTTATAATATGTCAAAGTCAAATTCACCATATATAAAATTTACATATACACTAATTGGTTTAAAAGGTGAGCCTCAAGAAAAATCTTATATGCTTAATTTAAGCTATATTGTATCTATTGAATCATTAACAAATCATGAAATTAAGATTACTATGAATAATGGAAAGATTGTTTTAATTGATTTAGGAATTAATAATAAAGCTTCAATAATTATGGATGATATACTTGATTTAAGCGCAGTTGGTTCAGATTACAATGTTTATAATATTAGCTCTATTGATAAATAAACTATCTCGAACAAATTTCCTCAATATAATTATAATAAATGATAACAATAAAATTTTACATTGGATTATATTACATATATGAAAAGCATTAAATTATTAATTCTGGGATTCTTTTGTTTTCATTTATCTTCTTGTGTTTATTTTAATACATTTTATAATGCTGAAAATTCATTTAAAGAGGCAAATGAAATTATTGATAACTCATCTTATAATTTTGAAAATAATGATATTCCAACTACAGCTAAAAAGTTATTAAATGAATCAATATCAAGTAGTAACATTGTTTTAAACGAATATTCTGACAGTAAATATGTTGATGATGCAATTTATTATATGGGAAGGTCATATTTTACATTAGCTGAATATTTTAAAGCAGAAAAATATTTTAGTGAACTAATAATAAATTATCCACAAAGTAAATATGTTAATGAATCAAAACTATGGTTGGAATACACAAATTTGAAACTTGATTCAAAAGATTCTATTTTAAAAAATATTAATTTAATTGAAGGATCATTAAACTCAAAAAATGATAAAGAGCTGTTTTTTCTATTGCATAATATTAAAGGAGATTTTTTCGTAGAAAAAAAGAAATATATTCAAGCTTTTACAGAATATGAAAAAGCTTTGGATTACATTAACATTAATTCCAAAAAAAACATGATTTACTCAAAACTTTCATATATATCAGAAAATGAGAAAATGTATGATTATGCAGCTATTTATCTTGATAAGCTTGAATTATATTCAAATAATTATGATAATAAGAATGATATTTTGAGAAGATGGATCAATGTTAAGAAACAAATGAAAGATTATGAAAGTTTAATTATTAAGATTGAAGAAAAATTAAATTCTGGAGATTTTGAAACTGAAAAAATAAAAGATGAATTTAAAACAGAGTTAGCTATAATATATATGCTTAACCAAAATTATGATGAGGCTAAGATATTTTTTAATGACATTATAAATAATTCAGTTCAAAAACAAAGGAAGTGTGAATCTTATTATTGGCTAGGCTATATATCACTTTTTAAAGAATTTGATTTAGAGTTATCACAAGAATATTTTGATTTGGTATTAGAGACAATGAGAACCTCAGATTATTCAAAAATAACAAAAGAATATTTAAATGAAATAAAATCTTATAATAGAATAACTAATGAATATGAATCTGATTATGATGCAAATGATAAAAATGAAAAGGATGGTGAAGAGCTAAATTCATCAAATCAATTTTTAAACAATAAAATTGAAAAAGATTCATTATTATTTATAATTGGAGAAAAGCTATATTTTGATTTTAATCAAACTGATTTGGCAATTAAAAAACATAAAGAACTCATTAAGATATTTCCACAATCAAAATATGCGATTAGATCTAAACAGATTATAGATCAACTTAAAGGAAATAACCAATCATCAATAAAAGTTGAACAAAAAATTGATTCATTAAATTTTTTACGAGATTCAGCTTGGAATATATTAGTATATGATAAACAAGCAGCTGTAAAATTATTTAAAAATACAGCAGAAGCTTATAATGACTATATTTCATATTATAGTTTAGGAAATATTTATGAAAATCATTTATACAAACCTGAACTTGGTATAGAATATTTTGTAAAAAGTTTTGAATTAACAGATGATGAATCATTCAAGAGTGTTTTGAGGAATAAACTACTTCTTATTGAAGAGTCAATTAAAGATAAAGTAGACTCGTTAAATCAGAAAGAAAATTTTAAAGTTGGCTATAATTTTCTAATTGAGCAATCTAATATAGATTCAGCAAAAAAAATATTTAAATAATTCAAAAAAAATTAAATATTCTAATCAATTAAATCAAATAATTAATGATTACACAAATAATTTAAATATTATTAACTATAATGAAATCAAAGATTCACTAAAAATAAATAATTGGACTTCAGGGAAATTTGAAAGAATTGCAATAGATTCAATTTTAATGGATTTATCTGAAATTTCTTTTTGGTATTTAAGAAATTTTGAAATTAGTAAATCATACTTAGAATTAATAAGTACTAGTGATTCTTTAATAATAAATGATAAATACATTGATTTGAAAAAAAGGTTGGAGACAAAAAGCTTCAAAAATGATACATTGAATACTAAGTTTAATATCCATACACAAAAATCACAAAAATTTAATGATTTTTATTTAAATCTAAATAAAATGCAGGATATTTATAAAGATGATTTATCAAAATATAATAATTTATTAAATTACCTATCACAAAATCTTCACTATGATGCTGATAAGGATAGTTTGGATTTGATAAAGACAGAAGAAATGAATATGGATAATATTAAAAATAGTTTGCCAATTATGAGAGATATTCAAATGGGAATTCCTGCAGATATTAAAATAAATATTAATGATGACAAAAGTAACTAAATCAAAAATTCAAGTTGCATGGTCAATGAGAAAATGGCCAAAAGATTATATTAAATGGAGATTAACCACAGCTTATCCTAATGGTTGGAAATTTGCCTTATTCCACCCGGTCATTTTTTTAAAAGACTTATGGAAATTTTTATCGTGGTGTCAAACTATTGATGATGATATTGAGATATAAATATGTTAAAAGTTAAATTAAAAGATATAGAATTCTCTTCACCAATTATAGCTGCAAGTGGCACATTTGGATATGGTGATGAAGCTTCTAAAATTGTAGATTTAAATAAAATTGGTTGTGTTATAACTAAATCAATAACTCTTGAAAATAGAGATGGAAATCCCCATCCAAGAATACATGAATCTTCATCAGGCATGTTAAATTCAATAGGTTTAGCAAATGTTGGTGTAGAAAAATTTTGTAAACAAAAATTACCCAGACTTAATAATATTGAAACAAATTTTATCATTAGTGTTGCTGGATCAACATTTGAAGATTACAAATCTGTTTTAATTGCAATTGAATCTGAAAATGGAAGTCATATTGGTTATGAAATTAATGTATCTTGCCCAAACGTAAAAGCTGGTGGAATGGAATTTGGTATTAATAGTGAAATGATACATGATCTTGTAATTCAGTTACGAAAATTGACAAAAAGGTTATTAATAGTTAAACTTAGCCCAAATGTTACTGATATTGAAAATATTGCAGCTAGCGCAGAACGTGCTGGTGCTGATGCAGTTAGTGCTGTAAATACCCTTCAAGGTTTAGCAATTGATTCTAAGTCAGGTAATTTTTTACTTAGCACAAAGTTTGGAGGTTTATCTGGTCCAGCAATAAAACCTGTAGCATTAGCCAAAGTTTTTAAAATATATAACGAAGTGAAAATACCAATTATTGGTATGGGTGGTATATCTAAAGTAAGTGATATAGTTGAATTTTTACGAGTAGGTTCAACTATGGTTCAAATTGGAACTGTTAATTATAGAGACCCTTCTTTAATTTCCAAATTTTACGATGGATTATTAAAATTTATGAATGATAATAAAGTAAAAAATATTACTGATTTGATTGGTAATTATAAATGATTAAAAATATAATTTATGTCTTAGCTTTAATACTTTTGACTTGCTCTCCATCTCCTAGGTACACTTCAGATAATATTATCTATGGTGTTGCATCTCATTATGGACATAATGATGGATTTGACGGTCAACTTACAGCAAATGGTGAAATATTTGATCAACATGGACTAAGTGCCGCTCATAAAACATTACCATTAAATTCCTGGATTAAGGTGACTAATTTAGATAGATTAACTAAACCATCAGTAAAGCTTAAAATAAATGATAGAGGTCCATATATTAAAGGAAGAGTTCTTGATTGTTCATCAGGAGCTGCAAAAAAATTAGGTTTTTTTGAACAAGGCACTGCAAATGTAAAAATTGAAGTACTAAAATGGGGTGATAATAAATATTACAAAAGTAAATGAAAATTGATAAAAAAAATAGAAGTTTAGTAAATGTTATAGGTGCCCCACTTATTGTATTCACAATATTGTTTAATACTTATACTTTTTATCTTTTGATTTTTTCTATAGTTGCTTTTTCACTTTATGAGTTTATATCATTAATGTTAAATAAATCTAAACTTACATATTTTAAATTAATTGGTGGATTTATATGGATATCTACAATAACATTATTTATTCCTCTTTATGAATCTGATAATATTTCAAAAGCTTTTCTTTTTATAATTTTTTCTTCTGTGTGGATTACTGATTCTGCAGCATATGTAATGGGAAAAAATTTTGGTAAAAGAAAAATTTTACCAACAATTAGTGCTAAAAAAACTTGGCTTGGTAGTATTTCAGGGTTATTTTTTTCAGTACTTTATCTTTTTTTAATATTTCATTATGGAAATAAAAGTATTTGGCCAGAAAATTTTACAATTATCAATATAGTCTATTTAGGTCTTATCACTGGGTTATTTAGTCAAATAGGAGATTTTTCTGAATCCTATTTCAAAAGAAAGCTTAACGTTAAAGATTCAAGTAACATATTGTTAGGTCATGGAGGATTTCTTGATAGGTTTGACTCAATGTTTGCAGTAAGTTTTGCAACATATTTTTATTTACTTTTGACTGGATTTTATGGATAAAAAAAATATAAATATTATTTTAGCTACAGACTGTGGCTCTACCACTACTAAAGCAATATTAATCGAGTATATTGAAAATGAATTTAGACTTACTTTTAGAGGTGAAGCGCCAACTACTGTTGAAGCTCCATTTGAAGATGTAACTCGAGGTGTTATAAATTCTATTTTAGAGCTAGAAGAGCTTTCTGGAAGAAAAATTTTAAATCAAGAAAAAATTATTACACCTTCAAATAAAAATGAAGGTGTAGATGTTTATATATCAACAAGTTCTGCTGGCGGTGGTTTACAAATGATGGTTAGTGGAGTAGTTAAAAATATGACTGGAGAGAGCGCTCAAAGAGCAGCACTCGGTGCTGGAGCTATAGTTATGGACATACTAGCTTCAAATGATAAAAGGTTATATCATCAGAAGGTAAAAAGAATTCGTGAATTACGCCCCGATATGGTCTTATTGTCAGGAGGGGTTGATGGTGGTACTATTTCTCATGTTGTTGAGTTGGCAGAGATTATAAAAACTGCAAATCCTAAACCTAGACTTGGTATGGATTATAAGCTACCAATCATTTATGCAGGAAATAAACAAGCTCAGGATAATATAAAAGAAACACTAGATAATTCTACAGATCTTATTATGGTGCCAAATATAAGACCAACATTAGAAAAAGAAAATTTAAAACCTAGTAGAGATAAAATTCATGATTTATTTATGGATCACGTTATGGCGCAAGCTCCAGGATATAATAAATTAATGGAATGGGCCGACCACCCAATTATGCCAACACCAGGTGCAGTTGGAGAAATGATTAAAAAAATTGCAGAGGTTGAAAATATTTCTGTTGTAGGAGTTGATATTGGAGGAGCAACTACAGATGTTTTTTCTGTTTTTGATGGTGAATTTAATCGTACTGTAAGTGCTAATTTAGGTATGAGTTATTCAATTTGTAATGTATTATCTGAGGCGGGGGTACAAAATGTATCTAGATGGGTTCCTTTTGAAATTGATTCTTCTAATTTAACAAATAGAATTGCTAATAAGATGATAAGGCCAACTACAATCCCTCAAACTTTAGAAGATTTAAAAATAGAGCAAGCATTAGCTAGAGAAGCTCTAAGATTATCATTTATTCAACATAAAGAGTTTGCTGTTTCATTAAAAGGGATTCAACAAGAAAGAACAATATCTGATACATTTGATCAGAAAATGTCAGGTGAAACAATAGTAGATATGTTAAAATTAAATCTAATTGTTGGTTCTGGAGGAGTTTTATCACATGCTCCAAGACGTTCGCAGGCTATGAGAATGATTATTGATTCATTTTTGCCTATTGGATTCACTGAAATAGCAGTAGATTCAATTTTTATGATGCCTCAGCTGGGAGTTTTGTCAACTTTTCATGAACAGGCAGCGGTTGAAGTTTTTCATAAAGATTGTTTAATCAAATTAGGTACATGCGTTTCACCAATTGGTGAGTTTAGTAATGGTAAAGTTTTATTTAATTATATAATAAAAGTTAATGATACAACTTTTGAAGGTGAAATTAAATTTGGTGAAATAAAGTTATTAGATATACCAATGGGCACTTATGATTGTAAAATTCAATTAGATAAAAATGTAGATTTAGGTTTTGGAAAAGGTCAAACTTTTGAAGGTTCAATTAATGGGGGAGAAGTAGGAATAATTTTAGATGGAAGAGGAAGAGAAATCAATTTTCATAATGATAATTCAGATAGAATTAATCAAATTAAAAAATGGTCTTCATTTACAAATGAGTATAGTAAGGAATAAGTATGTCTAAATCATATACACCAGGATTAAAAGTACTTAAAAATACAAAAATTAACAAAGAAAGATTATTGCCTTTAAAGGGTAAAGTTCATGTCGATATTAATGATTTAGTTAAGTCTGAAAAGATAGTTGCTTCTACAGAAATTCCAGGCAATGTTCATATGATAAATTTATCTAATGAACTAAATATCGATCCAAAACAAATTCATGAATGTGTATTAATTAATGAAGGTGACCATGTCTCAAAAGAACAACTTATTGCTCAAAATAAAGGTTTATTTGGTTTTTTTAAAAGCGAAGTAAAATCACCAATTGATGGCCAAATAATGAATATATCTAATGTCACTGGACAGATAGTTATATCTGAAAAACCACTCCCTATTAATGTAGATGCATATATACCAGGAATAGTAGATAAAATTTTCGATAAAGAAGGTGTCATGATAAATTCAGTTGGAACATTTATTCAGGGTATCATAGGTATAGGAGGCGAAAAAAAAGGTCAAATTAAATGTTTAGCAAGTGATGAATCGGATAAAATTCAAATATCTAGTATAACAGAGGATTTAAGGGGTAAGATTATTGTATGTGGTTCATATATAGATTATGAAATTTATTCTAAGGCTAAAGAAGTTCAAGTTAGTGGTATAGTTTGTGGTGGTGTAGATTATAATACAATTTCTAAAATTTTAGGATATTCTTTAGGTGTAGCTATAACTGGAACAGAAAATACAACAACATTAATTTTGACTGAAGGTTTTGGAGAAGTAAATATGGCTAAAAGAACTTTTGATTTATTGAAAGAAAATGAAAATAAAGTTGCCTCAATTAATGGTGCAACACAAATTAGGGCAGGTGTTTTGCGTCCTGAAATTTTTATTGAATCTGAAAAAAAAGAAACAAGTAAAGACTTTAATGAAAACGATTTAATAATTTCAGAGGGCTCAAAGGTTAGAGTTATTAGAGAGCCATTTTTTGGGAAATTGGGTATTATAACTAAATTACCTTATGAGCTTGTTGAAATGAAATCAGAAACTAAAGTAAGAGTTGCTGAAGTCAAGTTTAGTGATGAAAGTGTAGAAATTATTCCAAGAGCAAATTTAGAAGTTATTTTATCGAATTAAATGGCTTAAAATATGAGTATGAATAGTAAAGATAAAGAGACGTTATACTATTTTGCTAAAAAAATAGTTGAAAAAGGATTAGCTGTGCCTGCTATTTTTTTATTTGAAAGCACTAAATATATTTCTTTTGTTGCAGGGCAAACTTTAATATTTTTAGGACCAATTCTTACATTTTTCATAAGTGATAAAAAGTATTATAATTTTGTTAACTTGTTAGAAAGAAAAAGAAATATTGAATATTTAATTACTCAAATTGAAGAGCTTAATTTAAGTATTAAAAAATAAATGATTAATAAAATTAAAATAGATCAAATTTTCATTTTTCCACTACTATTATTAGTGCTTTATGCATTTAATTTTTCTCACAATTTTTTTGTTGCAGGAAATGAGTTATCATTTTTTACAATTTTATTTTCTTGTGTGATAATTGAATTTTTCATTCGTAAAGCAAAAAATGGTGATGATATATATATGAGACCTATTTCTGCTATGCAGGCTATGGAAGAGGCAGTAGGTAGGGCAACAGAAATGGGAAATTCTGTTTTGTATGTACCTGGAATATCAGGGCTTGATGAAATTGATACAATTTCAGGTGTGATTATATTAGGTCATATTGCAGGTATGACAGCAGAATATGAAGCTGATTTACATGTTCCGTGTTGCGTACCAATTGTAATGGAGGCAGCTCGAGAATCATGTAAGGAATCTTATTTAAAAAAGGGTAGACCTGACTTATATAATGACTCCATGGTTCATTATGTTACTGATGATCAGTTTGCATATGCTGCTGGTGTAAATGGAATAATGCTTAGAGAAAAACCAGCGGCAGTTTTTTATCAAGGCAAATTTTATGCTGAATCATTACTTCTTGCTGAGACAGGAAGTTCAATTGGAGCTATCCAAATTGCTGGAACTGGATCATCCTCTCAAATACCATTTTTTGTTACTGCCTGCGACTATGTTTTAATAGGAGAGGAATTTTATGCAGCAAGTGCATACTTATCAGGCAGTCCTGAAATGATTGGAAGTATCAAAGGTCAGGACTATGTAAAATTACTATGTATGATTTTTATATTATTTGTTGTTACTATATCAGTTTTTAATTATTTGAATTTATTTTCATTTGACTTATCAAATATTTTTAAAATTAATATTATGGATGGTATGAAATAATGAATTTTTTAAAAAGACAGTTAGCAATTGTTGTGATGTCAACTATGGGGTTTATAGCTTTATCAGGTTATTTTATAAATTGGACTTCATTAAGAAATTTTACTGATAAAGATGCAACTAATTTTTATATGATAATTGCTGGTTTTGCAGCATTTCTTGGTTGTTTAAATTTACTACAGTTGCATCTTAAAAAAATTGCCTATAAAAAAGAAAACTGGCAGTATAGTATTTTTACATTAGCTGGATTTATAATAATGGTAATTTTTGGCTTTATTTATAATGGCTCTGATGTTTCTATGGGGCCACATTTAAAAAATGAGGGTTCTGCATTTTACTGGATGTATAATTATATATACCTACCTCTAGGATCTACCATGTTTGCTCTTTTAGCTTTCTTTGTTGCATCAGCTTCATATAGAGCATTTAGAATTAGAAATTTTGAAGCAACATTGCTACTAATATCTGGTGTATTATTAATGCTTGGAAGAGTACCAATTGGTGCATTAATTCCTTGGTGGATTGTTACAATTATATTTATTTCAATATTTTTTGCCATCATTGCTCCCAAAATAATTAGTAAAAAAATATTCTTTATATCTTATACACTTTCGAATATTTTGATTATTTTTGTGGGAATAATATTTAATTGGTCTAAAAATACACCTCCAATATTTTACATTCCTGCTATTCAAGAGTGGATAATGGCTGTGCCAGCAACTGCAGGAGCAAGAGCTATTATGATTGGAATTGCTCTTGGTATTGTTGCTCAATCTTATAGAATCATGACAGGACGAGAAAGGTCTATTTTAGGGGATTAAATGAAAAATTATATTTTAAAATTAGGAGATTTAGATAGAAGAATAATTTTTTTATTAATTGGCTTAGCAGTTTTAATACCTTTGATTAATCCTAATTTAATTGATTTACCATTGGGTGAAGATAGAAATACTAAGATAGTATATAATTCAATTAGCGACTTAAATGTTAATGATAGGGTTTTAGTTTCTTTTGCTTATGGTGCTAGTACTAAACCAGAAGTTCATCCTATGGCTATAGGTCTTTTAAATCATTTATTCTCAAA
>CAZYFB010000028.1:0-12714 GCA_964646655.1 uncultured bacterium | reverse complement strand
AAAAGCTAGAGAAAAAAAATAAAAAAAAGCAACATGTCATACATGTTAAAGAGATTCGTGTAAGACCAAATACAGGCGATCATGATCTACTAACAAAATTAAATAGAGCTAAAAAATTTTTAGAATCTGGTGATAAAGTAAAAATTACAGTTATGTATAGAGGTAGAGAAATGGCTAGGCAGGATATGGGAGTAGATACACTAAATAGAGTCGTTGAAATTCTTGATGATTTTGCTGAAATAGATAAGCAGGCAAATATGGAAGGCAGAAGATTGTCTTTGATTCTAAGCCCAAAATAAGGAGTAAATTAAGATGCCAAAAATGAAAACAAGAAAAAGTGTTGCAAAAAGGTTTAAAAAAACTGGCACTGGAAAACTAGTTCATGGAAGAGCTGGTAACAGTCATCTAGCAACAAGAAAAAGCTCAAATCGGAAGAGGCGTCTCCGTAAGAGCACAACAATTAGCTCTGCTATGAGTAGCAGAAATAAAAAAATGATAAATTAGGAGAATAATATGCCAAGAGCTAATAGTTCGGTTCCTAGAAGGAAAAAACATAAAAAAATCATTAAACAAGCTAAGGGTTATTTTGGTACCCGTAAATCCAATTATAGAACTGCTAAAGATGCTGTTCAAAGAGCATTGCAGTATGCCTACAGAGATAGAAGACAAAAGAAACGTGATTTCAGAAGATTATGGATTATTAGAATTAATGCAGCAGTTAGAAATAGAGGTCTAAGTTATTCTAAATTTATTTCATTATTATCTAAAAATAATATTGAAATAAATAGGAAAAGCTTAGCTTATATGGCTGTAAATGATTCTGATGGATTTACAAAATTAGTTGACTCTGTAAATAAATCATAAATTTCAAATGTCATTACTTAAAAAAATTGATTTAATTCAGAAAAATTTCAAAACTGAATTAGCTTCTGCTATAAATGATTCCTCTAAGATCAATGATTTGCATAATAAATATTTAAGTAGAAAAGGTTTATTGTCTCAACTTTTTTCAGACTTAGGAAAAGCAAGTTCAGAAGATAAGCCTGTTTTAGGTCAAAAAATAAATTCACTTAGAAAAGATATTGAAAGTCAGTTAGCAGATTTAAATTCTGAAACAACTGACACTAATAAAATAGATTCTGATTTGTCCCTTCCTGGCAACTATTTTCCTGAAGGAAATATTCATCCAATTACTAAGGTTATAGATGATATATCTAGCATATTTAATAAGATTGGATTTTCGATATTTTCAGGTAATGAAGTAGAAGATGATTTTTATAATTTTGAAGCCTTAAATATACCAAAGCACCATCCAGCTAGAGATATGCAAGATACTTATTATTTGCAAAATGACAAATTGCTAAGAACTCATACTTCAGCTAGTCAAATTCATTTTATGGAAGATAATCAACCTCCAATAAAAATTATTTCACCAGGAAGGGTTTATCGTAATGAAGATATCAGTGTAAGAAGTTATTGTTTATTTCATCAAATAGAAGGTTTGTATGTAGATAAAAATGTAAGTTTTTCTGATTTAAAAGGTGTTATGGAATATTTTTCAAAAGAATATTTTGGTCAAGATGTTAAAGTTAGATTTAGGCCAAGCTATTTTCCATTTACAGAACCTAGCGCTGAAATGGATATATATTGGGGTTTAAATTCTGAAAGTGATTACAGAATAACTAAGGGTACTGGTTGGTTGGAAATTTTAGGTTGCGGAATGGTTGACCCTCAAGTTTTTAAAAATGTTAAATACGATCCATCTCTTACTGGATATGCTTTTGGTATTGGTATTGAAAGAATTGCAATGTTAAAATATGGTATAACAGATATTAGATTACTTTATGAAGGTGATATAAGATTTTTGAGGCAGTTTTAGTATGAAAATTTCAAGAAATTGGCTATCAAATTTTATAACTTCGTCTAAATCAGATTTTGAACTTGTTGATGCTTTTACTCAATTAGGTCTAGAATGTACTTCATCAAAAATTAATTCTATAGATTCAAAAGTTATAGTAGGGAAAGTTAAAAGCTGCATAAAACACCCAAATGCTGACAGATTAAATTTGTGTGAAGTTGATACAGGGAGTGATTTATTAAAAATCGTTTGTGGAGCCCCCAATGTTAAAGAGAATATTCTTGTTCCTGTTGCTACTCTAGGTAGTAAAATTGGCGATTTTGAAATAAAAAAAACAAAAATTCGTGGTATTGAATCAAATGGTATGATATGCTCAGAAAAAGAGCTAGGAATAAGTGATAATCATGAAGGTATAATGGTATTAGATGGTGCATTTAAAATTGGTCAAACATTTAGTGAGGCATTAAAACTTGAGCAAGATACGATTTTTGATTTTGATATTACACCTAATAGAGGAGATTGTTTTAGTCATCTGGGTGTTTCAAGAGAACTTGCTATTATTGAGGGGTCACATATAAATCTTGAAAAAATTAATTACAAAGCTGGTGAATTTAAATCAGAAGATTTAATTAAGATTAAAATTGACAATCAAAGTTTATGTCCAAGATATTCATGTCGTATTATAAAGAATGTTACAGTAAAAGAAAGTCCACAATGGCTTAAGGATAAACTAGCTGTAATAGGACAGAAAAGTATTAATAATGTTGTTGATATTGCAAATTATATCATGTTTGATTTAGGTCAACCGCTCCATGCATTTGATTATGATAAACTTAATGGTAAAACTATTAGTGTTAGAAATGCCTTTGAAAATGAAGAAATCTTATGTCTTAATAATGAAAAAAATAAGCTTGATCCTGAGGATATTGTAATATCAGATTCAAAGGGGCCAGTTGCTATAGCCGGTGTTATTGGAGGTTTTGATAGTCAAGTTGATTTTGATACTAAAAACATTCTACTTGAAAGTGCTATTTTCGATGAAATAAGTGTAAGAAAAACTTCAAAAAAATATGATTATGCAAAAGAAGCGTCTAAGAGATTTGAAAGAGGTGTTGATTTTGAAAATACTATTTACGTTCTTGACAAATTTACAAAATTATTAGTTGAAACAACAGGTGGTCAAGCATCAAAAGATTTTGTAGATGTTATATCTAAAAGTAAGGATATAAAATCAATCAAGTTTGATTTTAATAGATGTAATAAATTTTTAGGTATTGATTTAAATCAAAATGAATATGATAAATTATTTGAAAAATTAGATATAAAAACAAGCTATTCAAAATCTAAATTTTTGTGTACGATCCCATCATATAGAAATGACATTGATAGACAAGTAGACTTATATGAAGAAATTGCTCGAGTTTATGGTTACAATAATATACCTATAGCACAAAATTTTAATAATTCTTATTCATCCATTATTGATAATGCAAAGCAGATAAATAATGATATTCGTTCAATTTTGCCATCTAAAGGGTTTTATGAGCATTATTCAAATAGTTTATACAGTGATAAGGTTTTAAAAGATTTTAATTCATATGAGACATCAGAAATAATAAATGAATCAAGTGTTGATATGAAATATATGAGAAACTCTTTAATGCCTGGATTATTGGCGGCAGTATCATTTAATGAAAAAAGAAAAGTTAATCATTTCAAATTTTTTGAAATTGGAAGAGTACACTCATTATTAAAAAATTACAATAACGAAGAGGAAACTCTTGGTATGGTTTGGTATGGCCATAATTATAACCATTGGCGTAATGATTGTGAGACTGATATATATTTTGCAAAAGGTGAAATTTTATCAATACTTAAAAATCTTAAAGTTAATAATATACATTTCAAAGTTAAAAAATCTAATTTTTCTAATATTAATATAGAGATATATTCTCATAAAACATGTATAGGCTATTTAAGGCAACTAGATACCAAATTAAGCAAAAAATATGATATTAAAGACTTAGTAGTTTTTTCTGAAATTAGTATTGATAAAGCACTGAAAAATAGGATAAAAGAATTTAAATTTAAGAATATATCTCCATATCCATCTGTTAAAAGAGATATATCTATATTGATTAAAAAAGAAGTTTCTTATGATGAGATTATTGAATGTATATATAAAGTATCAGACAATTTATTAATAGATACTAATATTTTTGATGTATATTCAGGAGAAGAGCTAAAAAATAATTCAAAAAGTTTAGCTATCTCTCTAATTTTTGGGAGTGATGATAAAACATTAATAGATAATGATGTTGATAAAAGAGTTAATCATATAATAGATCAATTAAAAGAAAAATTTAATATTATTCAGCGATAGTTTAAGGAGCAATTATGGCAAAAGAAGTTAAAATTAAAATTTATGGACAAGAATATCGTCTTAGAACAGATGCAAAACCTGAAGTCATTGAAAAATGTGCTAATTATATAAGTGAAACAATGAAGCAAGTTGCTGGTTCAGATAATTCATCTACACCTCAATTAAGATTAGTTATTTTTGCTGCTATGAATATTACAGCTCAGTTATTTGAATGTAAAAAAACAAAAGATGAAGTTATTAATCAGGTTGAGGCAAAAACTATTGCAATAACCGAGTTTATTGAAGATAAAATAACTGATATAGAATCATCAGAAAGTTAAAAATTTATTTTGGAAACAATCATTCTCAAAGGAAAACCAGTTTCTCTTAAGATTAAAGATGATTTATCATTAAAAATTTCAGATTTAAAAAAAAATAATATAATTCCATCATTAGCTGCAATTATAGTTGGTGATGATCCAGCTTCTAAATTATATGTAAGTTCTAAAGCTAAAGCTTTTTCAAAGCTTGATTGTCATAGTGAGGTTTTTGAGTTACCATCTGATACATCTGAATATAAGCTAAAAGAATTTATAGAAGACTTAAATAATGACGATAAATTTCACGGTATTTTGTTACAACTTCCACTGCCAAAACATTTAAATGAAAAAGATATTTTAAAAAATATTTCACCATTAAAAGATGTCGATGGTCTACATCCTGAAAATCAAGGTTACATTATTCAAGGTGACCCAAGATTTATTCCATGCACACCTTTAGGATGTCTTAAAATACTAGATTATTATAATATTGAAACAAAAGGTAAAGATATTGTTGTGATTGGAAGAAGTAATTTAGTTGGAAAGCCTATTGCTTCATTAATGTCTCAAAATTTTTCATATGGTAATGCAACAGTAACTTTATGTCACACAAAAACAAGAAATTTAAATTTCTATACTAAAAATGCTGATATAATTATTGCAGCTGTCGGAGTACCAAATCTAATTAAATCAGATATGGTAAAAGAAGGTTCACATATCATAGATGTTGGTATAAATAGAATTAATGATTCAACAACTCAAAAAGGGTATAAGGTAGTTGGTGATGTTGATTATGAATCAATGCTTGGTAAAGTTGCTTCAGTTACTCCTGTTCCAGGAGGCGTAGGTATAATGACAGTTACTATGTTGTTAAGTAACACCGTAGATGCTGCTTACAAACAATCCTTATAAAGAAAATAGATTTATACTTACAGTAGTTAATTTGTTGTTGGGAAAGTTAAACTCAAATGAGTTATTATGTTTCAGGCCAGCTAGTTTAGCAGAATCAATAAAATCTTCATACTCAATAATATATTGATTTGAGTATCCATGAGTAGCATCATAAGCTGTAGCTAGAGTCTTACCTATGTTTAATCTACAACTTTTTGGATTAATTGTATGCAATTCAAGTAGAATTAATCCATACTTACTAATAAAGGGTTTCCATTTCAAGAAATGTTCAACTAAACTTAGTTTAAATATTATAGGCTCATAAATGTCATTATTATCGTTTGTGCTAAATGCAGAAGTTGAATTAGTTTTAATTTTTTCTAAATCAAAATTTTTTATATTTGGCATTTTGAAAATTCTATTATGATCCAAAAATGAGCGCACACTCAATAAATTATTTAAATGAATATTATATTTTTTTTCAAGTTCATCATTAAAACTAGCTGGATTTCCAATATCAGCTTTGACTAGATGATGTTTAATTTTAGCTTGTTTTAAATTATTGCCTGTAACATCGAGTGCTTCATCATTAAAATCAGCACCTATAACATAGAGTGGATGTTGATTTAAATTTTTTCCTCTTAGTGTTTTTGTTTTGATAAGATTGTAAAGATGTTTAAGTAACGTTCCATCTCCACATCCCATATCAGCAATTCCTTGAGGTTGCTTTTCTAAGGGTCTATTGAATATTTCTAAAACTATTTCGTCTATTTTCTTGAAATATAATTTATGAGCTCCACCACTTCCCCAAACATTCATTTTTCTATTAACATGTTTCTCATTTCCATTTTTATCTCTATTTAAGATATTTTTTGTTTTTCCAAATAGTAGTGAATCAATATTATTAAATAATGGCATGTAGGAAACAGTTACTCCATAAGCAGCACTTCTTTTAATAAAAAAGTTTCCTTTTTCAGTGACGGTTGAATTATTCAAAAACTTAAATTTAGTAAGAAAAGCATTTATAGATTCTTTATTGTGACGATTAATTTTTTTATCAATAATTAGCTCATTATTTTTATCTATATCTATGAGATTATCAATTTTAAGTGCAACTAATGTGGTTCCAACAATTAATCCTTCAATATGCTTTAAAACTGTTTGATTATTAGTGAGATTTTTAAGTTTATTATAATCATTAATAAGTTTACTATATTTAATATAGTTATCATCATTCATAAAATTTAAATTAATAAGAAACTTAAAATAATTAAAAAAAATCTTATACAAATATGCATTTTTAAATATTTCAGAACCTATCTCACAAGGTATAATTTCTATTGATTTATCTGTTATTATTTTTCTTTCAATCCAACCTTGAGACTCAAACAAACGTAATGTTACATTGAGGTAATCAACATTGATTCCTTTTATTTTAAGGTCGCTTAAATTAAGATTTATTTTATTGGTACTTTTTAGTGATTCAAAAACATCATTATGTTTAGAAAATAAACCGGAAATAGGTGCTGTCAGTGCAATTCCATCTATATGTTTAAATAATTCTTTTCTTAATTCTTTTTTGTCTATCATAAAAATATTTTCATATCTGAGGAATAATATATTATAATTATATTATACTTCTATCAGATAATTTATTAAATTTAAACAATGTCTCTAGTGCCTAAACATATAAAAAACCTTATGCCTTATAAAGCAGGTAAACCTATTTCTGAAGTTAAAAGAGAATTAAATCTTAAACATATTGTAAAATTAGCATCAAATGAAAATCCAATGGGACCATCTCTAAAGGCTATTAATCATGTTAATAAGTATTTAAAGGATACCCATAGATATCCTGATTCCAATGGGTACGATTTAAGATTAAAATTAGCTAAATCTTTTAACTTAGATATTAAAAATGTTATAATAGGTGGAGGAAGTGAAGGCATCATGTCAGTAATTATGAGGACCTTTTTAAGTGCAGATGATGAAATTATTGCAACAAAAAATTCGTTTATTGGTTTTAAAGTTCTAGCTAATGCTAGTGGATTTAAAGTTAATTGGGTTCCAATGCAAAATTACCACTATGACTTAGATGCTATGGCTTTGGAAATTAACGAAAAAACAAAAGTTATATATTTGGCTAATCCTGATAATCCAACAGGTACTTATTTTAATAGATCTAATTTTGAAAAATTTATGAAATCAGTACCAAATAGAGTCATTGTATTACTTGATGAAGCATATTTTGAATATGCGTGCCATTTAGATGATTATCCTGATTCAATGCATTATCGATATGATAATGTTATTACACTAAGAACATTTTCTAAGGCTCAAGGGTTGGCTGGATTCAGAGTGGGTTATGGTTTTGCAAATGAAAAATTAATTAATAACCTTATGAAAGTAAAGTTACCATTTGAACCTTCATCTTTAGGGCAGCATGCAGCATCTGCAGCTATGGATGATTTAAATCATCTAGATAATTCAATTAAGCTTAATCATGAAGAAAAAATTAGATTAGAAAATTTTTTTAAGGTAAATAATTTTAGTTATATACCTAGCGCTACCAATTTTATTACGTTAACATTTGAATCTCAAAAGATTGCTGAAGATTTTTCGCATAAAATGCTTTACAAAGGAGTTATATTGAGGCACTTAGTTGGCTTTGGTTTACCTAATTGTGTGAGGGTAACTATAGGGTTAAAAGATGAAAATGATTTTTTGATTAAAAATATACAGGAGCTCTAAAATTCTATGTACATGACTGATAAATGGGAAGGAAAAGAACATTTCAATATAAAAAGATTTAAGTATGTTGAGTTTTATGTTGGGAATGCTAAGCAAGTAGTTCATTTTTATAAATCAGCATTTGGATTTACTGAGTATGCGTATTGTGGTCCTGAAACTGGTGTTTATGATCATGTTTCTTATGTATTAAAAAATAGAAAAATATTTTTTGTTTTTACTACTCCATTAAAATCATCTCATCCTGCTACTGACTGGCTCAAAAAACACGGTGACGGTGTGAGAGATGTGGCTTTCGATGTTGAGGATGTTAATTTTGTTTATAAATCTTGTATTGAAAGAGAAGCTATACCACACAAAGAACCTGTTACTATTGATGAAGAAGGTGAATTTTGTATAGCATCAATTAAAACATATGGCGACACTATTCATTCCTTTATTGATGATTCAAAATTTAATGGTTTATGGGCCCCTAAATTTAAAAAGTTAGAATTACCAAAAATTAATACAACAGATACTAAATTAGTTTTAATTGATCATATAGTAGGAAATGTAAATTGGGATGAAATGGATAAATGGCGAAATTACTATGAAAAAGTATTTGGATTTGGTACTTTTGTTAGATTTGATGATGGAGACATATCAACGCAATATTCTGCTTTGAAAAGTGTTGTTCTAAGATCTAAAAATTGGAAAATTAAACTACCCATTAATGAACCTGCGGAGGGTTTAAAAAAATCTCAAATTGAAGAATACTTAGAGTTTAATGAGGGTGCGGGAGTGCAACATATTGCAATTTTGACAGATGATATTATTACATCAATAGCCAATTTAAAAAAAAATGGAGTCGATTTTTTAGATATACCAGATACATATTATGATAATCTTACAAAAAGAGTTGGTGGAATAGATGAAGATGTAAAAAGATTGAAAGAGTTGAGTATTTTAGTTGATAGAGATGAATATGGATATCTACTTCAGATTTTTACAAAACCATTACAAGATAGACCAACTTTATTTTTGGAAATTATACAGAGAAAAGGTTCAAAAGGTTTTGGCCAAGGTAATTTTCAAGCATTGTTTGAATCTATTGAAAAAGCACAAGGTGAAAGGGGTAATTTATAAATGCCATTTTATCAAACTAAAGGCTTAGTTTCCCCCAAAAGGCATACAGTATTTAAAAGAAGTGCAGATTCTATTTTTTACGAAGAATTGGTTAGTCGAGAAGGGTTTTCTAGCATTTATTCTAATCTTTACCATTTAAAAATGCCCACAAGAGTTTCTAAGTTAGGGAAATTATATCCTTTTAAAATAAAAAAAATTAATGATAAACATCAGGCTAGGCACATTAAAACACAAAATATACCTAATGATGGTGACATTGTTTATGATAGAATTCCTTTACTTTTTAATGATGATGTAATCATTCACAAAGCTCATGTAAATCAAAGTATGGATAATTTTTACAGAAATGCACATTTTGATGAGGTTATATATATACAGTCAGGTTCAGGAGATTTATTTACAAATTTTGGTCAAATTTCAATTAAAATGGGTGATTATATTGTTATACCTAGAGGTGTGATTTGGCAACTTAAAGTTGATAATGACATAAGATGTTTAGTTATAGAATCAAAATCACCAATTGAAACTCCTAGAAGATATAGAAATAATTTTGGTCAATTATTAGAACATTCACCATTTTGTGAAAGAGATATAAAGACTCCTGATTTATTAAATCCAATCGATAAAGAGGGAAGTTTTAAAATTGATGTAAGAACAAATGGAGGTCTTCAAGAAATGTTTTATGCTCACCATCCGTTTGATCTTGTTGGTTGGGATGGTTATTATTTTCCATGGGTATTTAATATTAATGATTTTGAGCCAATAACAGGCAGTATTCATCAACCTCCTCCGGTACATCAAACGTTTACATCAAAAGGTTTTGTTATATGTTCATTTGTCAGTAGGATGTTTGATTATCATAAAGATGCTATTCCAGCGCCTTATCCACATTCTAATGTAGATTCTGATGAAGTAATTTTCTATTCTCAGGGTGATTTTATGAGCCGAAAGGGAATAGGGTTAGAATCTATTACTCATCATCCTATGGGGCTTCCTCACGGCCCTCAACCAGGAAGATATGAAGAATCAATTGGAAAGAAAAGAACTGAGGAATTGGCTGTGATGGTGGATACTTTTAAGCCATTAAATATTACTGAAAACTCACTTAAAATAGAAGATGATAAATATTACTTAAGTTGGTTATAAATAGAGATTTATAAAAAATATATAAAGTAAATTATAGTATATGAAAAAACAATTTGATCCTAAAAATTTAGATATTAAAACAAATTACCATTTAATGATTTCGGGTATATCGCCAAGGCCTATAGCATTTGTTTCATCTGTTAGTTTAAATAATGAAGTTAATCTTGCGCCCTATTCTTTTTTTAACGGTTTTGGAGCTAATCCTCCTATTGTTGGGTTTTCACCAGCATTAAGTGGAAGAACAGGTAAACCAAAAGATACGTTACTAAATATTCAAGATACTAAGGAATTTACTATTTCGATTGCTGATTCAAAAATGGTAGGTCAAGTTAGTCTTTCATCATGTGAATATAGTAGAGATGTAGATGAATTTTTAAAAGCTGGTTTGACAAAGCAAGATTCTACACACATTAAGGTACCATTTGTTAAAGAGTCACCATTTTCAATGGAGTGTAAGTTATATGATATTATTCATTTAGGCAATAAACCTGCAAGTGGAAATTTGATACTTGGAGAAATAGTAAATTTTCATATTTCAGAAAATATCATTGATAGTGATAATGTTGTCGATCCTTACAAATTAGATGCTATATCCAGGTTGGGTGGTTCATGGTATTCCAAATCAAAAGATGGTCTATTTGAATATAAAAAACCAAGACATACAGGTATAGGTTTTGATGCTATTCCTAAAAAAATTTTTGAAAGTAAATCAATTACTGCAAATGAGCTGTCTATTTTGTCAAGTGTAGAGTTTGTGCCTGAACCTATAAAGAGTATACATGATAAATATGTAAACGAAACATTAGCTAATCTTGAAATTTTATGTAAGAAGTTTATTAAAGAAGGAAAGCTTGATTCTGCATGGACAATTATACATCTTATAGATGAAAGTAATAAATGAGTAATATCGTTTGGAAGCCTCAAGATTATCACTTTAAATCCTCAAATATTGCAAAGTTTATATCATATATAAACGAAAAAAATTTCTTAGAAATTGATGATTATGAAAAGCTTCATGATTGGAGTATAAATAACCCCTCAATATTTTGGGATAATGTTTCAAAATTTTGTGATATCAACTTTTCTAATCAGCCAAAAAATATTTTAGAAAGACATAAGTCATTTATAGGTAGTAAATGGTTTGAGGGTGCTACTTTAAATTTTGCTGAAAATCTTTTAAAGTACAAAGATGATACTCTAGCAATTGAATATTTTTGTGAAGACAAAATAAAGGGTAGAATTACTTATAAAGAGCTTCATGAAGAGGTAAGAGTTTGTTATTTACATCTAAAATCTTTGGGAGTTAAAAAAGGAGATCGACTAGCTGGCTATTTACCTAATATTCCTCAAACAATTATAGCTATGTTAGCAACTTCTGCCATAGGTGGTGTTTGGAGCTCATGTTCACCAGACTTTGGAATTAGAGGAGTTCTTGATAGGTTTGAACAAATTAATCCAAAAGTACTTTTTGTTGCTGATGGATATTTTTATAAAGGAAAAAAAATTGATCTCACATCAAATATTTTAGAAATTCAATCATCTCTTTCATCCTTAAAAGAGACAATATGTATAAATATTGTAAACGCTAAAAAAAATAGTCAAGTATCATATTGGGATGATATTCCTAAGAATAAAGGTAAAATTAACTTTGAGCCAGTTACTTTTTCTCATCCATTATATATCATGTATTCATCAGGAACAACTGGTAAACCTAAAAGTATTGTTCATTCTGTTGGAGGTACATTAATCCAACATTTAAAAGAGTTAGTTTTACATTGTGATCTTAAAAAAGAAGATAAAATATTTTATTTTACTACATGTGGATGGATGATGTGGAATTGGTTAGTATCAAGCTTAAGTGTTGGTGCTAAAGTGGTTTTATATGAGGGTAACCCGTTTTACCCAAATGAAAATTCTTTATTAAAGCTAATGGATTCAATAGAAGTTTCAATTTTTGGAACAAGCGCTAAATATATTTCATATATTGAACAAAATAATATTTTTCCAAACCAATTTAATTTTAAAAAATTAAGAATGATATTATCAACTGGTTCACCCTTAGTCAATGAAAATTATGATTTTGTATATTCTGATTGGAAAGAGGATGTACAGCTTTGTTCTATATCTGGAGGAACTGACATTATTTCATGTTTTGCATTAGGTAATCCCTTAAAACCAATAATTAAGGGTAGGCTTCAATCTATAGGTCTTGGTATGAACGTTAAAAGTTTTGATGAAAATGGAAAATCCTTAATTGAAAAAAA
>CAZYFB010000027.1:0-13052 GCA_964646655.1 uncultured bacterium | reverse complement strand
GCTTTTTTATATATTAAATGAAGCCATTGTAGCTCAGTTGGCCAGAGCAGCTGATTTGTAATCAGCGGGTCGGGGGTTCGAATCCCTCCAATGGCTCTGAATTTATTGGGTCGGTGGCCGAGTGGTTAAAGGCATCAGACTGTAAATCTGACGACGTAAGTCTACGGAGGTTCAAATCCTTCCCGGCCCACAAATTAGCGGGAGTAGCTCAGTTGGTAGAGCATCAGCCTTCCAAGCTGAGGGTCGCGGGTTCGAGTCTCGTCTCCCGCTCTATGCACTAAGCCTGCATAGCTCAGGGGTAGAGCACTTCCATGGTAAGGAAGGGGTCATCAGTTCAAATCTGATTGCAGGCTCTATAATAATTGATAGAATTTTAATGAAAATGTAAACTAAAATAAAGATAGGAATAAAAATATCATGGCTAAAGAAAAATTTGAAAGAACGAAACCTCATGTTAATGTTGGTACAATTGGTCACGTTGACCATGGAAAAACTACCTTAACAGCTGCAATTTCTAAGACACTTGCATCATCTGGTCTTGCGGAGCAGATGGAATTTGATCAAATTGATAATGCTCCAGAAGAAAAAGAGAGAGGTATTACAATTAATACATCTCACATTGAGTATGAAACTGAAAAAAGGCATTATGCTCACGTTGATTGTCCTGGTCACGCAGATTACATCAAAAATATGATAACAGGTGCTGCACAAATGGATGGAGCTATTTTAGTTGTTGCTGCAACAGATGGTCCTATGCAACAAACTAGAGAGCATCTACTTCTTGCTAAACAGGTTAATGTACCTTCGATAGTTGTATTTATGAATAAATGCGATCAAGTTGATGATCCTGAGTTACTTGAATTAGTTGAAATGGAATTGAGAGAGCTATTATCTGAATATGGTTTTCCTGGTGACGACACTCCGATTATTCAAGGATCAGGCTTAAAAGCGCTTGAAGGTGATGCAGATGCACAGGCTAAAGTTAAAGAATTAATGGATTCTGTTGACTCATTTATTCCTGAGCCAAAAAGAGCAGTTGATAAACCATTTTTAATGCCAGTCGAAGATGTATTTAGTATTACAGGTAGAGGAACAGTTGCCACAGGTAGAATAGAGTCTGGGGTAATCAAGGTAGGCGAAGAGATGGATATAGTAGGTATGGGATCAGATATGAAATCAACCTGTACTGGTGTTGAGATGTTTAGAAAATTATTAGATCAAGGTGAGGCTGGTGATAACGCTGGTTTGCTTCTTAGAGGTATTGAAAAAGAGCAAATCAAAAGAGGTATGGTACTAGCTAAACCAGGTTCTATAACCCCACATAAAAAATTCAAAGCAGAAATATACGTTTTGAAAAAAGAAGAAGGTGGACGTCATACACCATTTTTTAAAGGTTATAGACCTCAGTTCTATTTTAGAACTACAGATGTAACTGGTAATATTATTCTTCCTGAAGGTACAGAGATGGTTATGCCTGGCGATAACGTTACTCTTGATATTGAGCTTATTACTCCTATTGCAATGGATAAAGAGCTAAGGTTTGCTATCAGAGAAGGTGGACACACTGTTGGTGCTGGTGTAGTTACAGAAATTATAGAATAATATGGCTGGAAATAGCAAAAGAGATATTGTACAATTAGAAAGTACGGCTGGTACTGGTTATAGGTATACTGTTACTAAAAATAAGAGAATACATCCAGAAAAGCTTGAATATAAAAAGTACGATCCTGTTGCTAAAAAGCATGTAATTTTTAAAGAAACTAAATAATTTAGTTTTTTTATAGGAGTGTAGTTCAATTGGTAGAGCGTCGGCCTCCAAAGCCGAAAGTTGAGGGTTCGAGTCCTTCCACTCCTGCTTGGATAATAGTAAGGGTTATGCATTATGAAAACATTTTTTAATTATTTTTCTAGCGTTAAGCTTGAGATGAGGAAGGTTAGTTGGTCCAGCAAACAGGAGCTAATAGGGTCAACAGTCATAGTTTTTGTATTTGCTATAATTCTTGGTATTTTTTTATGGTTTTTAGATGACACATTGCTAGGTCCAGTTACAAGCTGGATTTACAACTAATTTTAGGAATTTTCAATTATGTCTTGGTATTCTTTGAGAGTAATTTCAGGTAAAGAGCAAGCTACAAAAGAAAATATTTTGCGCGAAGCTGAAGAAGCAAGTATTGAGCAAGATATTGAAGAAGTTTTCTTACCATATGAAAAAGTTGTAGAAGTTAGAAATAATAAAAAAAGAGTAAAAGAAAAAATGTTTTTTCCAGGTTATATTCTTATAAATATGGATATGAACAATCAGTCTAAATACGTAGTTGAAAATACACCAGGGGTTTTGAGTTTTGTTGGACCAAAAGGTTCAGACCCTATCCCATTAAAAGATAAAGAAATTAAAAGAATTTTTGGGGAAGTTGCAGATAAGGAAGGTAGAGAGTTAATTACCACCTCGTACAAGATTGGTGATAATGTAAAGGTTATTTCTGGTCCTTTTATAGATTTTACTGGTAATGTTGAAGAAGTTAACGATGAAAAGCAAAAAGTTAAGGTTGTAGTTTCAATTTTTGGAAGACCAACATCAGTTGAGCTGGATTGTTTCCAAATTGAGGCACAAAAATAAGGTATAAAAATGTCAAAAAAAGTTTCAGGTTACATAAAATTGCAAATATTAGCTGGTCAAGCTAACCCTTCTCCTCCAGTTGGTCCAGCTCTAGGTCAGCATGGCGTTAACATTATGGAGTTTTGCAAAGCATTTAATGCAAAAACACAAGAAATGTCAGGTCAATTGATACCTGTTGAAATAACAGTTTTTTCTGATAGATCCTTCACCTTTATAACAAAAACTCCACCAACTTCATTTTTAATTCTTGAATCATTGAAGTTAAAGAGTGGTTCTGCTGAACCTAATAAAGAAAAAGTTGGAAATCTATCAGAAAGTCAAGTTAAAGAAATTGCCGAAATTAAAATGCCTGATCTTAATGCAGCTAATCTTGATTCAGCCATGTCAATGGTTAGAGGTACTGCTAGAAGTATGGGTATAACTACTGAAGGATAATTTAAAATGAAAAGAAGTAAAAGATATATAGATAATGCAAGCAAAATCGATTTAAATAAAGATTACAGTCTCGATCAAGCTTTAGATTTTTTGGCTAGCGCTTCTAACACTAAATTTGACCAAACGGTAGATTTATCTATTAATCTTGGTGTAGATCCAAGACATGCAGATCAAGTAATAAGGGGAACTGTATCTTTACCTCATGGAACGGGAAAAAATGTGAAGGTGTTAGTGATTGCGAAGGGAGATAAGGTTGATGAGGCATTATCTTCTGGAGCTGATCATGCAGGAGATAAAGAATATTTAGATAAAATTAAAGGTGGTTGGACTGATGTAGATATAATTATTTCAACACCTGATATGATGGCGGAAGTTGGTAAGCTTGGTAGAATTTTAGGCCCAAAGAAGCTAATGCCAAATCCTAAGTCGGGAACAGTTACAGCAGATGTAAAAAACGCTGTTTCTGAAGTTAAAAAAGGAAAGATTGAATATAGGGTTGACAAAAATGGTATAATACATACCATTATTGGGAAAAGTTCTTTTGATAAGTCAAAATTACTTGATAACTGCAATGCTATTATGGGTTCAATTATAAAAGCAAAACCCAGCTCTTTGAAAGGTGTATATTTAAAGAAAATTACACTTTCTTCTACAATGGGGCCAGGAATAAAGCTTGATAAAAATACATTCACAAATTAGTAAGAGAGTTTTTATGCCAAATGAACATAAAATAAATATTGTTAAAGATACATCTGAAAAACTTAAAAATTCTTCAGGAGTTTATTTTACCAAGTATACTGGTATAGATGTGCAAACTATAACAAAATTAAGAAAATCATTTAGAGATAATGATGTTGATTTTTCTGTGACAAAAAATACTTTAACGAAGATTGCTGCTAAAGATGCAGGTTTGGATGGTCTGTTTGATGAGATTCTGAATGGCCAAGTTGCTATTGCTTACTCAAATGACCCTACTGCACCGGCAAAAGTAATTAAAGATTTCAAAAAAGAAAATGAAGATTTACTAGAAATTTTAGGATTATTTTTTGATGGAAAGTTGTATTCTTCAGATAAATACAAAGAATTTGCTAATATGCCTTCAAAAGAGGAATCTTTAGCTAAAATGGTTATGATGATAAATCAACCAATGACTTCATTAGTATCTACACTTAATGGTTCAATGGTTAGTTTATTAGGCGCATTAAATAATTTAAAAAATACAAAAAGTTAATTAATAGGGGAATAAAATGGCAAAAGCAACTAGAGAAGATGTACTAGAATATTTAGAAGCTGCAAATATGGTTGAAGTTTCTGAATTGATAAAAGACATTGAAGAAAAATTTGGTGTATCAGCTGCAGCTCCTGTAGCAATGGCTGCACCAGTAGCTGGTGGTGCTGAAGGTGGTGAGGCAGCGGCAGAGGCTAAAGACGATTTTGATATCGAACTAACAAGTGTTGGAGATAAAAAAATAAATGTTATTAAAGTTGTTAGGACAGCAACAGGGCTTGGTCTAAAGGAAGCGAAAGAATTAGTTGATGGTGCTCCTTCAAAGATTAAGGAAGCTGCTCCTAAAGCAGAGGCAGAGGAAATTAAAAAACAGCTTGAAGAAGCTGGCGCTACTGTCACTTTAAAATAATCTTACATTAGATTATATATTTCTTAACATTTAAATAGGAGGGCTTGTTTTGGCAAGTAATTCTTTATCGCCTAAAGACGTATACAATTTTTCTAAATTAGAAGAAATTGTAAATATACCTGACTTGTTAGCTATTCAGGTAAATTCAATGGAAGATTTTCTACAAGAAGAAGTTCTTCCAGAAAAAAGAGAAAATATTGGCTTAGAAGCAGTTTTTCAAAATATCTTCCCTATTGAAGATAATCATAAAAATTATGTCTTAGAGTATAAATACTATTATCTTGGAATACCTAGATATAGTGTTAAAGAAGTTTTAGAAAGAAGAATAACTTATTCTGTACCATTAAAAGTTAAGTTCGTATTACATATTACGGACGAAAATGATAGATCTAAATATATTCAAAATATTGAACAAGATGTTTTCTTTGGCAATATCCCCTACATGACAAAAAGCGGAACTTTCATTATAAATGGTGCCGAAAGAGTTATTGTTAGCCAACTTCAAAGGTCTCCTGGTGTATTTTTTGATCAAAACCTTCACCCAAATGGTACAAAAATATTTCAAGCTAGAATAATTCCCTTTAGAGGTTCATGGGTTGATTTTACAAGTGATATATATGATTGTATATATGCAATTATTGATAGAAGAAGAAAATTTCCTGCAACATTACTATTAAGGGCAATTGGTTATTCTACTAATGAAGATATTTTTTCAGCCTTTAAGCTAACCAAAAAATATAAAGTTGATAAAAAAATCATTGATAAAACTATAATATCAGATATTATTGATCAAAAAACTGGAGAGATTTTATTAGAATCTGATACAGTCATTTCAGAAAAAGAATTAAAGTTATTGAAATCTGAAAAAATATCAGAAATAACATTGTTTGATGATAAGAAAAAAAATGATTCAAGCGATAATATGTATATTGAAATGCTTAGAAATACAATGGCTAAAGATCCAACAAGTAATCATGAAGAAGCTGTTAGACTTTTATATACACATTTAAGAACAGGTCAGGCACCTAATGTTGATATCGCTCAAAAATTTATAGAAAAGTTATTCTTTTCAACAAAGAAATATGACCTTGGTGCAGTAGGTAGGTATAGAATCAATAAGAAATTTGATTTAGATATACCTGTTAATGACCCTGTATTAACTAAAGATGACTTTATTAATGTTTTTAAATATTTAATTTCAATGAGAAATGGTGAAAGAGGTCCAGACGATATAGACCATTTAGGTAACCGTAGAGTTAGAACTGTTGGAGAGCAACTACAAAATCAGTTTAATATCGCATTAAGTAGAATGCAAAGAACTATTACTGAACGAATGAATCAAAGAGAAGCAGAGAGTATTACTCCACAAGATTTAATTAATTCCAGAGTTATATCAACAGTTTTAAATACTTTTTTTGGAACAAGTCAGCTTTCTCAATTTATGGATCAAACGAATCCATTAGCTGAAATAACACATAAAAGAAGAATATCATCCCTTGGACCTGGTGGTTTATCTAGAGAAAGAGCTGGATTTGAGGTAAGAGACGTTCATTATACTCACTATGGTAGACTATGCCCTATTGAAACTCCTGAAGGACCAAATATTGGATTGATAAATTCATTATCTACACATGCTGTCGTTAATAATTTGGGATTTATTGAATCGCCATATAGGGTTGTTGATGAAAATAATAAAATTAGTGATACTGTAAAATTTCTTTCACCTGATGAAGAGGATAGAGCTTTTATAGTTCAATCAACAGAAAAAATTAAAAACAATAAATTTATTGAAAAAGAAATTAGAGCTAGAAATGGAGATAATTTTCCTACTATTCAATCTAACGAGATTGATTATGTTGATGTTTCTCCGAGACAGCTTGTAAGTGTTTCTGCAGCATTAATACCATTTTTAGAAAATGATGATGCAAATAGAGCGTTGATGGGTTCAAATATGATGAGACAGTCTGTTCCGTTAATGAGTCCACAAGCTCCTATTGTTGGTACAGGAATGGAATCTGTTGTCGCAAAAGATTCAAGAGCATGTATGATATCTCCCGTTACAGGCAAAGTAACTTATGTTGATGCTGAGAAAATTAAAATAAAGATTAAAGATATGAATCCTGAATTAGATTTAATTAAAAAAGAGGAAGAGCAAACATTTTATCTTAGAAAATTTTTGAGATCAAATCAGAATACATGTATAAATCAAAAACCTAGAGTAAAATTAGGCCAATCTATCAAAAAAGGAGACGTATTAGCTGATGGGCAATCTACATCTAAGGGTGAGTTAGCTTTAGGTAGAAATCTTAGGGTTGCTTTTATGCCATGGCGAGGATATAACTTTGAGGACGCTATTGTTATAAGTGAAAAATGCGTTAAAGAAGATATGTTTACTTCAATTCATATTAAGGAATTTGAAGTTGAAATTAGAGATACTAAAAGAGGTGAAGAAGAGCTTACAAATGAAATACCAAATGTTAGCGAGGAAGCAACAAGAAACCTTGATGACAAAGGTATTGTAAGAGTTGGAGCAGAAGTGGAATCTGGTGATATTCTTGTAGGTAAAGTTACACCTAAAGGTGAGACAGATCCTACTCCTGAGGAAAAATTGTTAAAAGCCATATTTGGTGAAAAAGCTGGAAATGTTAAAGATGCTTCTAAAAGGTGTACTTCAGGAGTAAATGGTATTGTTATAGAAACCCAGCTATTTGAAAGAAAAAATAGAGCAATGCTTGCTGAAGAAAAACAAGAAATTAGAAAAATTCAGAAAGAGGCAAGACAAAAAAGATTAGAGCTTATTGAAAAAAGAAATGACTTATTACATCTACAGTTAATCAATCAAATATGTGGTGGAATGAGAGATATAGCTACGGATAAGACTGTAGTTAAAGCTAAAACATTACTAACCAAGAATAGATTGAAGTCTTTAGAGTTTGATTCTGTTTCTTTGAAATCTCCATGGGTTGAAGATTTTGGTGTTTGGAATAAAATTTTGACAATATGGAAAAATTATAAAAGAAACTTGAAGCAACTAGAAGAAGATTTAGAGAAAAATGTCTTTATTTTGAGAACTGGTGATGAGCTTCAGCAAGGTGTAATGAAATTAGCTAAAGTTTATATAGCTGACAAAAGAAAAGTTTCAATTGGTGATAAAATGGCTGGAAGACATGGTAATAAAGGTATTGTTGCTCTTGTTGTACCTGAGGAAGATATGCCATATGGTGCTGATGGGAAACCTGTTGATTTAGTTTTAAATCCGCTTGGTGTGCCATCAAGAATGAATCTTGGTCAACTTTATGAAACAATGTTAGGATGGGCAGGTGATAAGCTTGGTAAGAGATATTATACACCTGTTTTTGATGGAGCAAAGTATGATGATGTTTTAAGTGAATTAAAAGATGCAGGTTTACCTGAGTCTGGAAAAGTTGATTTATGGGATGGAAGAAGTGGTGAGAAAATTAAGTTTCCAGTAACAGTAGGTACTATTTATTTTATGAAGCTTTCGCATTTAATTGCAGATAAAATGCATGCTAGATCAACAGGCCCATATTCACTTATAACTCAACAACCTCTTGGAGGAAAGGCACAATCTGGTGGTCAACGTTTTGGTGAAATGGAAGTTTGGGCTCTTGAGGCTTATGGAGCTGCTCATACTTTACAAGAAATATTAACTACTAAATCAGATGATATTGAAGGTAGAACTAAGTTATACAATGCAATTGTTAAGGGTGAAAATGCACCTTCAGCTAATGTTCCAGAATCATTTAATGTTTTGGTTAAAGAACTTGAAGGTTTAGGTCTTAATGTGGTAGTAGATTAATTTTTTATAAAAAAGGATAAGTTTATAATGATAAATACAAATAATCAGTCAGTTAGAAGTGTTAAGTCAGATTCATTTAATAGTATTACCTTAGGTTTATTATCTCCTGAAAAAATATTAGAGAGATCTTTCGGTGAGGTTCTTAAGCCTGAAACAATAAATTATAGATCTTACAAACCAGAAAAAGATGGATTATTTTGTGAAAAGATATTTGGACCAATCAAAAATTGGGAATGTAATTGTGGTAAATATAAGGGTATACGTTACAGAGGGATTGTATGCGACAGATGTGGTGTAGAAGTAACAACTAAATCTGTTAGAAGAAAAAGAATGGGTCATATTACTCTTGCGGTTCCTGTTATACATATTTGGTTTTTTAGATCTATCCCTAGCAAAATTAGTTATTTATTAGGATATACAACAAAACAATTAGAAAAACTTGTTTATTACGAGCAGTTTGCAGTTACCAACCCTGGCCAATCAGGTAAGAATTTTGGTGATTTAATCGATGAAAATGAGTATTTAGATTTAGAAGATCAATATGGTATTGATTCAGAAAATGTATCTGAAGATCAAATAGATAATGAAGAATATTTTGAAGCTAAAATGGGTGGTGAAGCAGTAAGGGATTTACTTAGAAAGCTTGACATTAAAGAAGAAATGGTAAAGCTTACCGAAGTAGCTAAAGGCAAGTTTTCTATGCAAAAGAAAGAAGAAGCCTTAAAAAGATTGAGAATATTCAAAAAATTTGATAATTCACTAAATAAAAAAATCGTTAATCAGCCAGAATGGATGGTTATGAGTGTTCTTCCAGTTATCCCCCCTGAATTAAGACCTCTTGTTCCTTTGGATGGTGGAAGATTTGCCGCTTCAGATCTGAATGATTTATATAGAAGAATTATCATTCGAAATAACAGACTAAAACAATTAATGGAAATTAAAGCTCCTGATGTTATTCTAAGAAATGAAAAAAGAATGCTTCAAGAGTCAGTAGACTCTTTAATTGATAATAGTAGATTACAATCTGCTGTAAGAAGCGGTACTAGAAGACCATTAAAATCTTTAAGTGATTCGTTAAAAGGTAAATCCGGAAGATTTAGGCAAAACTTATTAGGAAAAAGAGTAGATTATTCGGGACGTTCCGTAATTGTAGTAGGACCCGAATTGCAATTACATGAATGTGGTATACCTAAAGATATGGCTATTGAGTTATTCAAACCACACATTATAAAAGAGTTAATTGCTAGAGGTTACACAAGAACACCTAGGAGCGCTAAGCTCATGGTTGAGAAAAAAGACTCAAAAATTTATTCAGTTTTAGAGTACACTGTTTCTAATAATCCTGTATTATTAAATAGAGCACCTACACTTCACAGGTTAGGTATACAGGCATTTCAACCAGTGCTTATTGATGGAAGAGCGATTAGACTTCATCCATTAGTTTGTGCAGCATTTAATGCTGATTTTGATGGTGATCAAATGGCTGTTCATGTACCTTTATCAGAAGAAGCAAAAATGGAAGCTTGGTTATTGATGTTATCAAGTCATAATATTTTACATCCAGCAACAGGCCACCCAATTGCAATTCCATCTCAAGATATGATTTTAGGTTGTTATTATTTAACTAGGCCTAGAACAGGCGAATTAGGTGAAAATTCTATTATTGGTTCTTACTCAGAAGCTAGATTGGCTGTAGAAAATAAAGAAATATCATTACATGCAAAAGTATCATTTAGATTTCAAGATAAACTTATTAAAGATACAAGCTTAGGTAGAATCATTTTTAATTCTATTTTACCAAAAGGTATGGAATATTACAATATAACAGTAGGTAAAAAAGAGTTAGTTAAAATTGTTACTAAAAGCTATTCTCAAAAAGGAAATTATGAGACGGTTAAATTCTTAGATAGATTAAAAGATTTAGGATTTAATAGTGCTTTTGAATCAGGCCTTTCTATTGCAATAAGTGATATTCATATTCCTCAAATGAAGGATGAAATCATAAATAGAGCAGAAAATGAAATTCTTGATATTAAATCTAAATTTGACAGACAGATTTTAACAGAAGGTGAAAGATATAATAAGGTTATTGATGTTTGGACTCATGCTACAAATGAGGTGGCCAAAGAAATGTTTGATGAGTTAGAAAGTGACAATCAAGGCTTTAATTCATTGTATATGATGGCAGATTCTGGTGCTAGAGGAAGTCAAGATCAGATAAAACAGTTAGCTGGTATGCGTGGATTAATGGCTAAACCTAAAAAGAGTCTCGTAGGTTCTGCAGGAGAAATTATTGAAAATCCAATAAAATCTAATTTTAAAGAAGGTTTAGGAGCTTTTGAATATTTTATATCTACACATGGCGCAAGAAAAGGGCTTGCAGACACTGCATTGAAAACAGCGGATGCTGGATATCTTACTAGAAGATTAGTTGATGTTGCTCAAGATGTAACAATTTCTGAGATGGATTGCGGCACAATTCAAGGTGTAGTAATGAAAGATATTAAAGAGGGTGAAAAAATTATTGAACCTTTGTATGATCGAATTATTGGTAGGTTTGTATGTGATGATGTTGTTGATCCAGTAACGGGTGATATTTATGTTAAATCAAATGAAATTATAACTACTCAAATAGCTGAGGATATTTGCGCTAGTAGCATTAATCAAGTTAAAGTTAGGTCAGTCTTAACTTGTGAATCAATTACCGGAATATGTATAAAATGTTATGGTATTAACCTAGCAACTACAAGTTTAGCAAAATTAGGTGATGCTGTTGGTATTATGGCTGCCCAATCAATTGGTGAGCCTGGAACTCAGCTCACATTAAGAACCTTTCATATTGGTGGTACTGCATCAAGAATTGTTGAATCATCTCATATGGAAGCTAAAAAAGATGGTACAATCAAATTTTCTGATAAACTTGAGTTATTAGAAGTAAAAGATAAGAAAATAAAAAATCAAATAGCTGTATCAAGAAATGGTAATATTGAATTGGTAGATGAAAATGGTTTACATATCACTGGCTGGACAGTACCATATGGGGCACATGTTTTAGTAAAAGATAATGAGAAAATATCAAAAGGTGATGTTCTATTTTCATGGGACCCTTATACAGATGTTATTCTTGCTAGAAGTGATGGTAAGGTTGTATTTAAAGATATGATTAAAGGTGAGACATTTGTTGAAGAGGCTGTAGAAGGTGGAAAGAAAATGATTCTTATTACTGAATCAAAAAATAGAAATTTAAGTCCACACTTAGAAATACAAACTAAAAAAGGTAAAAATTTAGAAGTTGTTACAAGTATTTTGCCAGTAAAAGCTACAGTAATAGTTAAAGAAGGAACATCAGTTAAGGCTGGACAAATTCTAGTTAAGATACCAAAGGATGCAGGTAAAACTAGAGATATTACTGGTGGTCTTCCAAGAATTGCTGAGCTTTTTGAAGCAAGAAACCCATCGAATCCTGCTGTTATATCTGAAACTGATGGTATTGTAAAATACGGTAAAACAAAAAGAGGCGTTAAAGAGATTCATGTAATGGGTAAATCTGAAGAAAAAATTTACAAGATACCTTATGGTAAACATGTATTAGTTCAAGATAAAGATCGTGTATTTGCTGGAGATAGATTATGTGAAGGTTCAGTATCTCCTCAGGATATATTGAAAATTAGAGGCTCATATCAAGCTCAAGAGTACCTAGTGGAATCAATTCAAGAAGTTTATAGACTACAACAAGTATCAATAAATGACAAGCATATTGAGGTTATTGTTAGGCAAATGATGCATAAAGTAATTATAGAAGATTCTGGTGATTCTCAATTTTTACCAGGAGATAGAGTTAATAGATTTATACTCAAAGAAGAGAATATCTCATTGCTTAATAAATTGGTAGTTAAGAATCCTGGCGATTCAGAATATGAACAGAATGATGTTGTTGAAAAAACTAACATACAAGAAACTAATAAAGAATTAAAAGAAGAAGGTAAAGATACTATTAAGACTCGAAAAGCAATTCCTGCAACTTTTAAACCATTATTATTAGGAATTACAAGAGCTTCATTAAATACTGAAAGTTTTATATCTGCTGCATCATTCCAAGAAACAACTAGAGTCTTGACAGATGCTGCTATTGAATGTAAAACTGATTACTTACGAGGTTTAAAGGAAAATGTAATTATTGGACGGTTAATACCAGCAGGTACTGGCGCAGAACATGCTAGAAATTTACTTGTATCTAATCCTTTAGAGATTGAAAAGGAAGAGTTAGAAGCTAAGTTAAAAGCTGAGCAAGAGTTAGCAAAAATGGAAGCTGAAGAACTAGATAATATAGAATAATTCTGTTTCTAAATAGTACTTTTTCACAAACCTAAAATTTATTCATTAAAAAAAAATCAATTTTTCTTTTGCATAAAGAAAAAATTGATGTATTTTACGGGGCTATACAGGAGACGATATGCCGACGATAAACCAATTAGTTAGAAAAGGTAGAAAAAATTTAGTTAAGAAAAACAAAGTTCCTGCTTTGATGGAGTGTCCACAAAGA
>CAZYFB010000026.1:0-13632 GCA_964646655.1 uncultured bacterium | reverse complement strand
TTTTTTTAAACATAATTATCTCCTTTTTAAGATAAATTAATCAAAGATTTTAATATATTATTATATACTAAATTTACATTTATTATGAAACTTTATAAAATTATTATATTATTTATATCAACTTTATCGATTTGTACGTCTCAATTTTCTAAAGTTATCGTTGATATAGATTATTCAAATATCAGTGAAAATGAAATGTTTATTTTTGAAAATTTTGAAGATGAAATAAGATCTTATTTTACAAATAATTATTTTTTTGATGACCCTGATGAATTAGAATTGACACTTGATATACATTTTGTAATTGAGAGTATTAATGAGCGTGGTGGTGAAAAAGTGATAAGTGCGCAAGTTTTGTTTTCAAATCAAAAAGATCAACATCACTATTCAAAAAGCTTTGACTTTTCACATAATAGAGGTGAAGCCCTTTATAAAACTGAAATGTTTCATTCTCTTACTTCACTTTTAAATTGCTATGCATATTTACAAATTGCTTATGAATTGGATACATATGAATATTTAGGAGGAAATAAATATTTTCTTAAAGCTCAAAATATTGCATCTGATGCAAAAAATAGCTCCTATTCAAGAAATTGGCAATCTCGTCTTAAAAAAATTAGAAAACAAACTGAAAAAAAAATATACAGAGAATTACGTTATAACTTTTGGGTAACTCAAGATGCTCTTGATGCTTCTCCAATGAAAATAGAAGAAGCTAATAAATTTTTTAATGAATTTTATATTACAATAATCGATTATGATGAATATTACGGTTACAGTAAGCCTCTAACACAATTTTTAAATGCTTATTCATACGAAATTATGAATACTGCCAAAAAATTAAACTTTCAAAAAATTATTGATTATTTATCAATTTATGATGAACAAAATAGTGTTATTTATCAAAAATATTTTCAAAAATAGCTTTATTATATTAACTATAATAAATAGCGTATTGCTTACTCAGCTTTATGCTGAAAATTCCATAGACTCAAAACAAAAAAGTTTAGATGAAATTGATTCAGAAATAATTTCTTTAGAAAAAAAATTAAAAACAGAAATCAACAGTTCTAAAAGTACAGAGAAAAAAATTAATGATATTTCAAATCAATTAGAAAACGAGCGTATTAAAATTTCTAATAATCGCTATGAAAAAGAAGAAAAAGAAGAATTGCTAAATAGTGCTAACTTTATTTTAGATAGCTTGGGTCAAGATTTAAAAAAAGTAGAAGCAAATAAATCAGATGTCAAAAAAGTAATTGATAAATTAAATGTTAAGAAAAAAGAGATTGATTATACAATTAAAGTTCTAAATGATAGTATAAATAAAGTTAATAAAAAAATTCTTGAAAAATCAAAACAACTAAATAAAATTAAAAAAGATACTAAAAAACTTGTAATTGAGACAATTTCAACAGAACCTCCTAGTGAAGTAGAGTTTATTTTAGAATCAGAAAATTGGGATATGTTTATTTTAAATTCAAGCTTATATGAATTTATAATTGAAAAACAAAAAACAGCCTTTAATGAGTTAGTAAACGATTATGAAAGTACAAAACAAATTATGGTGAAAGATAGTTTAAGTAAAGAAAAATTTTATACAGATAAAAAAATATTAGACTCACAGTTAAGTGATTATAATGTACAATTAACTAATTTTATAGGCTATCAGAAAAAACTGGAAAAAATCATTGATGAAAAAAAATATTTTGTAAATAATTTAAAAGCTGAGTATGAAGACATTGGTTTAATTTTAGATGAATCAAAAATAAAAATTGTAGAATTAGAAAAAGACCTAAATCAATTAAGCCAAAAAACTATCTCATCAATAGAAGAGCAGGAAAAAATAAAATCTCAAATTTTAACTAAACAAAAAGCCAGAAAATCAATTCGAAAAGAAATCCTCAAATTAATTGAAAGTTCAAAAAAATTAGATGGACTAGAAATACAAAAATTAAAAGGAAAATTGCCCTGGCCACTAGATGGAAAAGTAATTACCAAATTTGGCAAACGTACAAATCCAGAAACTAAAGTAACAATAGAATATGATTTAATTGAAATACAACCCAAGATGAGTAAAGATGAAAAAATAATGTATATTGCTAAACAGATTAATCCAAAAAACCCAAATAAATCAATTGTTAAAAAATTTCAATCTATCTCTATGAATTTAAAAAATGGAGATCGTGGTTATGGTGTGTTTGGACCACAAACTACCAAAATGTGGAAGAAGTATAATAAAATGGAATTTGATAAAAAAGAACAGTCCATCTATGCAATTTATGAGGGTGTAGTTGAAAGCATTAATTTTATTAATCCTATTGTTGGAGTAGTTATAATTATTCGTCATGATAATGATTATTTTTCAGTATATAATGGAAACATTGAAGTTTCAGTCATGAAAGGATCAACAGTTAAAACTAGTCAAAAAATTGGTTCAATTAAAAAGCAAAATATTCTATCATTTCAACTTTGGAAAAATAATACTCCAATTAATCCAGAATCTTGGCTAAGCAAAAAATGATTTATAATAATCTTATTGAACACAAAAAAATTTGGTCTCAATTAAATGAGATGGTAAAAAACAAAAAATTACCTCATGCTATGCTTTTTCATGGATCTGAAGGTAGTGGAAAAGAAGGACATGCAATTGAGTTAGCTGCGCTATTAAATAATCATCAAAATCAGAACAATTTAATTAAAATAAGAAAATTTCAACATCCAAATATTAATTTGATTGTACCCATGCCAAGAGAAAAAAGTATCAATAAAAATGCAGATGCCTTGAAAGCTCTATCAAATAAATCATTAGAAAATCTAATTGAAATGAAAAAGAAAAAAATGATTGATCCATATAAAAATATTACATTTGATAAAACATCTACAATTTTGATCAATTCAATTAGAGATATTAAAAAAGATTTACATTTTAGCGTTGATGATGGGGCAAAAGTACATTTAATTTTCAATGCAGAAAAATTATGTTACCCTAAAAATGAAGCAGGCAATGCTCTTTTGAAAATCTTAGAAGAACCTCCTAAAAATACTTTTTTCATATTAGTAACAGATCATAAAGAAAAAATGTTAGATACAATTTTATCTAGATGTTGTGACTTTTATTTTCCTAAAGTAACGAAATCAAAAATTGATGCATATTTTAAAAATGATGCATTAAATAATGAATTAGACCTTTTAATGGCAATTACCAATCATTCAATAAAGCAAATTCAAAATATTATTGAATCTGATATTGAAATTCAATCCTATATAGACGATTCTAAAAATTTGATTAGTAAATTAATGCAAGATAGCGATTATGACTCAAATGTAAAAAAAATAGAACAATTATTTAAATCTAATAAAATTCATTTTAAAATATTTATTAAGATTCTCATTATAATTTTAAATGATTTAGAAAAAATAAAGAATAAACATTTTGATTGTTTAATTTTAACTGATGTTAAAAAAACTAAATTCGTTGATTATAATAAATGTATTCATCTAATTGAACAAACATATCATCAATTAAATAGAAATGCTAATCCATCTATGAGCATTTTTTCTATGATGATTAAAATGAAAAAAATATTAAGTAATTAATAAAATGACCAAAAAATATATCACAACACCAATTTATTATGTTAATGATGAGCCTCATATTGGTCATGCATATACAACAATACTAGCTGATGTTATGAATAGATACTACAAAAGTATAGGTTATAATACTTTTTTCCTTACAGGAACAGATGAGCATGGATTGAAAGTTCAGCAGGCTGCACAAAAAAAGAATGTTGATCCTCAAAATCACGTTGATAAACATGTAGCTGCATTTAAAAATATTTGGAAAAAACTAAATATAAATTATGATTACTTTATTAGAACCACTGATAAAAGTCATCAAGATAAAGTAAAATATGCCCTACAAACATTATATGATAAAGGTGAAATTTATTTAGATGAATATGAAGGTTTATATTCAATTTCTGAAGAAAGATTTATTACACAAAAAGAAGCTGATGAGGGTGATTTTAGAGAAATAAAAAAAATTAAAGAAAAAAATTATTTTTTTAAAATGTCTAAATATCAAGATAGGTTAATTAAACATATTAAAGACAACCCCAATTTCATTCAACCTAAGTCAAGAAAAAATGAAATCTTAGGCTTTTTAGAGAAGCCACTTAACGATTTATGTATATCTAGGCCTAAAGATAGACTAGAGTGGGGTATAGAAATACCATTTAATGATAAGTATGTAACATATGTATGGTTTGATGCATTACTTAATTATATTTCTTCTATAGGGTGGGGTAAAGATAAAATTTTTGATAAATGGTGGCCAGCTAATTATCACTTAATTGGAAAAGATATTTTGACAACACATGCAGTTTATTGGCCTACAATGTTAATGGCTTTAGATATATCGCTGCCAAAAACTATTTTAGCGCATGGCTGGTGGATTTTAGAAGATAAGAAAATGTCTAAATCTATTGGTAATGTAGTTAAACCACTAGATTTAGCTGAAGAATTTAGCGTAGATAGTTTGAGATATTATCTAATGAGAAATATGGTGTTGGGTCAAGATGCATCTTTTTCGCGATTATCATTTATTAAAAGATATAATGCGGATTTAGCAAATGACTATGGTAATGTAATTAATAGAATTACTATTTTAATTAAAAAAAACTTTGACGGTTTATGTCCAGAGCCAGGGCAATATAATAAAATAGAATTTAATTTGATAAAATTGTGTGATCAGATAGTTCATGAAGTTGAAGAAAATATGAATCAACTAAAAATTCATGATGCCCTAGAATCAATTTTTACTTTAATAAGAGAAATTAATAAGTACTTAGAAAATAAGCAGCCTTGGAAAACAATAAAAGAAGACAAGTCGCAAAAAAGTGATGCTGCAACATGTTTGTATGTCTCTGTAGAATTATTACGGATTAGTTCGGAATTATTATTTCCTTTTATGCCAGAAAAAACAGAAATTACTTTGAATGCATTATCTCAAAAAGTATCTCATAATTTAAAATTTGGATTAATAAAACCACAATTACCAATTAAGCATCCAGGTGCATTATTTCCAAGGATTGAAAATGATTGATACGCATTGCCATCTATATGATAATAAGCTATATGCCAATTTAGATGAAATTATTTTAAATGCAAAACAAGCGAATGTTGATAAAATCATTTGTATTGGTGATAATTTAAATACTTCATACAAAAGTGTAGAAATTTCTGAAAAATACAATAGTATTTATGCAACTGCTGGTATTCATCCACATGAATCAAAAGATGTCCCTAATAATTATTTAGAAAAAATCGAGCAATATGCAAACCACCAAAAAGTTGTAGCAATAGGTGAAATAGGATTGGATTATTATTATAACTTTTCAGATCCTACAATCCAAAAAAGAGTCTTTTTGGAACAATTAAAATTAGCTAAAAAATTAAATCTACCATGTGTTATACATTGCAGAGATGCTTACGATGACTTGATGAAAATAATCTTAAAAAGTGAACACAACAAAGGTGTAATCCATTGTTTTGCAGGTGATTTACAATTTGCCCAAGAAATAATAAAATACGGATATTATATTTCATTTACTGGAATGATTACATTTGTTAAAGAATTAGAAGAAATAATAAAAAAAATTGATTTAAATCATATGTTAATAGAAACTGATTCTCCATATTTAGCACCTATTCCTTATAGAGGAAAGGTTAATCAACCTGCGTATGTTCAAAAGGTTGCTGAAAAAATTTGTGAAATCAAAAATTTACCTATTGAAAAAGTTATTGATATAACTACTAAAAATGCTAACATACTATTTAATAAGATTGTAAGTTGAAAATTCCACCAAGAAAAAAATGGGGTCAAAATTTTTTAATTGATCCAAATATAATCAATAAAATTATAAGCGTTTTAAAGCCAGAAAAAAACGATTTAATTCTTGAGGTGGGCCCTGGAAGAGGAGCTTTGACAAAACAATTGTCAAAGCTAGGTAATGATATTAATGGTGTTGAAATAGATCCATTACTGTGTGATTATTTAAAAAATTTGCACCTAAAAAATGTAAAAATAATAAACGAAAGTATACTGAATTTTGATTGTAAATTGATAAAAAATAAATATTGTGTAATAGGAAATCTACCATACAACATATCATCTCCAATTTTATTCAAATTTATGGAAGAAACTAATTGGAGGCAATTAGTCGTAATGATTCAAAAAGAAGTAGCTGAGCGAATTGTAGCAGAGTCAAATAATAAAAAGTATGGACGTATTAGTATAATGATGCAAACTTTTTTTAATGTAAAAATTATGTTTCATATACCAAACACGGTCTTTAGACCGATACCTGATGTGAAATCTTCTTTGTTATCAATAACACCTAAAAAAAATAATAAAGTGAATTATGAAAAATTAAAATTAGTTGTTGAAAATGCTTTTAAACATAGAAGGAAAAAGATAAAACATAATCTTAAAAAGATTATAAACGAAAAAGAATTAATCCACATAAAAGATAAACGTGCTGAGCAGCTTTCAGTAAATGATTTTCAACAGCTTTCTAAATTAATTAACTAAAAAATTATTATATTTAAGTATATGTTTGATAGTAAAGTTTATAGAAAAAGAAGGAAAAAGTTATCTGAAAACTTGGGCTCTGGTTATGTATTATTATTAGGGCATCACAACTCTCCAATGAATTTTACACATAATCCTTACCCATTCATTCAAGATTCAAATTTTTTATATTATATTGGAGTGAATCTTCCAAATTGTGCCTGTATTATTGATATTGAAAAAAATAATACAACATTTTATATGAACGATAAAACTCTTCACGATATTATATGGATTGGAAAAACAAAATCAGCTAAGTCATGGGCAAAAGATTGTGGTGCTGATGAACTAAAAACTATGTCAGATTTATCAAAAGATTTAAATAATAAATCTAATATAATGTATCCACCAATTTTTAGGTCGGAAAATAAAATACAACTAAGCGAACTTTTAAATATTCCTTTACATGATGTTGAAAAAAAATCATCCGTTTCTTTAATTAATGCAATAATTAAACAAAGATCAGTAAAGACCATGGAAGAAATAGAAGAAATCACATCAGCTCTTCAAATAACAAACGTAATGCATCAAATCGCAATGAAAAAATCAAATCCTGGAAAATATGAATATGAAATTGTGGCACATATTGAGGAGGTGGTAAAACAAAATAATGTAAATTTAGCATATCCTATAATTTTTACAACAAAAGGTCAAATACTACATAATTCAATTTATACAAATAAAATTAATAGTGGAGATTTATTATTAAATGATTCTGGTGCTAATTCAAAGCTTCATTATGCTAGTGATATTACAAGAACATTTCCTGCAAATGGAAAATTTTCAAATCAACAAAAAAATATTTATTTAATTGTTAAAGAAATGCAAGAGGTTGTCTTAAAAGAATTGAAACCAGGTGTCAACTTTAAAGAAATGCATAAATTATCTGCATATATTGGAATCAAACGCTTAAAAGAATTGGGTCTATTAAAAGGTTCTTGTGACGAAGCTTTAGAAAAAGGTGTTTATGGTTTATTTTATCCACATGGACTTGGTCACATGCTTGGTCTTGACGTTCATGATATGGAATCTTTGGGTGAGGATTATGTAGGTTATAGTAAAAAAATAAAAAGAGATGCAGATTTTGGGATATCTTTTTTGAGATTAGGTAAAAATTTAAAAAAAGGATTTTGTATTACTGTTGAACCGGGTATTTATTTTATTCCAGAGTTATATGCTCAATGGAAAGAAAAAGATAAATTATCACACCTTATTAACTATAAAGAATTTAAAAATTATATGGATTTTGGTGGAGTTAGAATTGAAGATAATATATATATAACTGAAAATGGCTCTAAAAATCTTAGCATACAAATACCAAAAGAGATTGACGAAATTGAAAACTTAATGGCTTAGTTTTTTATTTTTCTTATAAATATTGATAAGCTCAATATGAGAATTAAAAGCTAAATCTGGTAAATTATCGATTTTAAATAGCTTGGCTTCAGAAATATCATCACCAGCATATAAAGTATTCCAATCTTTTACTTTTACTTCTAAACCAATTAATAAAACATCACCGAAAACTGTATTAAAATGAGAAGAGGTGCCAAATATATTTATTATTTCACCAACTAATCTAGTTTCTTCATACAATTCTCTAATTGCAGCTTGTTCTAGTGTTTCATTTAATTCCATGAAACCACCAATCAAGCCCCATTCTCCTTTTGCAGGATTTCTATCACGCTTTCCTAATAATAGTTTATCATCTTTCATACATATTAGAGTTGCGGTAGGTTTAGGGTTCTGATAATGTATTGTACTACATTTTAAACAGTGATATCTATTATTACCATCTATGTAACTAAAATGATTTTCATTTCCACATTCTTGGCAGTATTTAATTGGATTCACTTAAATTATATTAATTATTTTAAGGTTGTAATTAAAGATTTGATCAAAAAACAAATTATAGCAGCCTGAAATTTGAAATGCTATGATCAACAATGCTAGAATTACACAAATTATGATTTGAAAAACTAAATTTTCTTTTATTTGATTAAACTTCATATTTAGGTGTGCCAAGATAGCCAGATCTTAGCAAATTTTTTTGGTGTAGCCCATTTGCAAAGAACGGAAAAAATAAATTTGAAATGCCAAAAGTAAACATAGCAGAAAAAAAACATATGATAGCCCAGGCCCACATTCCTTTATATAAAAACCAGAAAAATCCAAAAAAAAGATTTGGCCAAGAAAAACCAGTATAAATAGGTTCTGGATAATTGTTAATAGGATGATATAAATGACCAGATGTTTTTGACATATTTAATCTAAAATAATATTTAATAATATAATAATATCTGTAACATCTACAATGCCATCTTGATTAATATCTGGTATACATTCAACTGAAATATCACTACCTAATATATATTGGATCATAACAATAACATCCACAACATTAATGATATTATCAGAATTAATATCTCCTTCATAAATATTACTACAGGAATCTGAAGTACAATCAGAACCACACTCTTCAAGCATATTAGATATGTTACGATCAATTACCCAGCTATCAAACTCATTCATTAAATCATATACTTGCATTTCATGATTTATGAATGCAGTACTGGGAAATGCGCCTCCACTATGAAATAATAAAAAGATTTTAGGTTGTTCATCTAGAATAATCTGAGAAGAACCTCCATCAGGAATTTCACCCCAATCTTGACATGAATACGGCTGATTAGGGTCAGAAAATGCAATTAAAAATTTTACATGTTCATTATCTGTATAATTATGATGTGCTTCACCAACTGGACCAGTATGTTCTATAAGGCAAGGCTCGCACCATGATGCTGACATTGTTATAAATATTACATTATAATTTCCACCATTTAATACTCCATTCCAATCAGCAAGCTTCCAAGAATCCCCATTAAAATACCCATTTCCAGCGTAGCATGTTTCTTTAATTAAATTTTGATGTTCTTCACTTACATACTCACCTTCTTCATACCAACCGGAAAAGATTAAAGCAGAAAATAACATAACATTTAATAAATAATACATATATGTCCCTTTAAATAAATTTATCCTACAATATCTTCACCACCATCAATCCGTAGTATGTTCCCTGTCATCCAAGAACTATTACTTTTTGATAATAATGCAACATACTCTGCTATATCTTCTGGCATTGTTAGTCGTCCTGATGGATTATGATTATTAGCGTAATCAAGCATCTTTTCATTACCGGGAATTTTTCTTAAAGCTGGAGTATCTGTTACTCCTGCCTGTATAGCGTTAACTGCAATTTCTTCGCTCGCAAGCTCAATAGCTAATTGTCTAGATGCAGACTCAAGTGTAGATTTAGCCATTGAAACTGCTCCATAAGATGGCCATTGTCTATGCCCACCTGAACTTGTCATAGAAAAAATTTGAGCCCCTTTTTTTAATAAATTGGCTTGATACAAATTTTGAGTCCAATATACTAAAGAGCTACCCATAACATTAATGGTCATTTCAATATTTTTAGAGTCTAATGTAGGTTCATCGTTTTTAGATAACATTGGCTTTAAAGTACCAAATGCTATAGAATGAATAAAAGTTTTTACTGTACCTAAATCTTTTAAATTATTAATAACTTCTTGTCGTTTTTCATCATTCATCGCATTCATTTTATGAAATTTTACTTCTACATTTTGAGATTTTATATATGACTCTAATTCGTCTATAACTGATTGAGGTTTGCGTAAATAAATACCATAGATATTCATACCAGATTCAGCTAATTTTTTAGCACACGCCGCACCAATTCCACTTGAAGCACCAAGTATTAAAGCCCAACTTTTCATTTATTCATCCTTGTTTAATTTGAACAAAAATTATAATAATTAAATAGGAAAACCAAAATAATTACAAATATTAATGTAATGTTGTAATTTATGGTATGTCATTACGTATAGGAATAGTAGGATTGCCAAATGTAGGTAAATCAACTTTATTTAATGCTTTAACCAAGTCAGGAATTGAAGCAGAAAATTATCCATTCTGTACAATTGATCCTAATATTGGCATTGTGGAAGTACCAGACCAAAGATTATATGAAATTGATTCAATAATTAACTCAAAAAAAATTATTAACACAGTAATAGAGTTTGTAGATATAGCTGGATTAGTAAAAGGAGCCAGCAAAGGTGAGGGTCTAGGTAACAAATTTCTTTCTAATATTAGAAATGTTGATGCAATAATTCATGTAGTTAGAAGTTATGAAAATGAAAATGTCACTCATGTAGAAGGCTCAATAAATCCTATAAGAGATATAGAAATTATTGAAACAGAGCTAATCTTGAAAGATATTGAAACTGTTTCAAAAAGATTAGAAAAAATAAAAAGGGAAGTAAAGGCTGGAAGAAAACTTGATGAAAATGAATTACTTGAAAAATTATTATCACATTTAAATAATGGAAAAAATTTAAATAAATTAAATATTAACCATGAATTAATGCTGGAATTAAATCTTCTTACTAATAAGCCTATTTTATTTGTTATTAATGTCAGTGAAGAAGATATTATAAATGAATCAAACAATATATCATTGAATGATTTACATCAATATTTTAATACTAGAAATGAACGTTTTATTAATATTTGTAGTTCATTAGAGCAGGAAATAGCAAGCTTAGAAGATATAGAACAAAAAGAATATTTAGATGAATTTGGATTAAGTGAACCAGTACTAAATTCATTAATCAGAAAAGCTTATAAAATGCTATCATTACATACATTTTTTACAGCTGGCCCGCAAGAAATTAGGGCATGGACTATTAAGCATAATGATAGTGCTTTTGATGCAGCAGGTAAAATTCATACAGATTTTCAAAAAGGTTTTATTAAAGCGGAAGTATATCATTATTTAGATTTAATAAAATATAAAAGTGAATTAGCTGTGAAGGAAGCTGGACAAATAAAGCAAGAAGGTAAAGAATATATTGTTAATGATGGGGATATAATGTTATTTAAATTTAATGTAACTAGTTAATGTGCTGATCTTGGTTTCGTTTTTTACTTGCTTGAAATAATTTAGATTTTTCCTTTTCATTTAAACCATTCCAACCTTCTCTTTTTAATTTATCTAAAATCAAATCTACACTTTCAACTTCACTATTAGGCTTAGACTTTTTTCTAATCTTAATAAAAGGTAATTTTTTTATTATTTTATTTCCAAATTTTAGATATATGAAGCCAATCAACATTCCTCCCAAATGACCAATATGACTAATATTATCTAATGGATTCCGTGATAATTCTTGAGAAATTTCCATTAATATCAATACTAAGATTGCGTGCTTAGCTTTCATTGGGATAAACCACAAAAATAACATTTGGTTTGGATATATATATCCATAAGCAAAAAGAACAGCCATTACAGCACCACTTGCACCTATAGTTACTCCATTACTAAATATATATATTAATATTCCTGCACCTATACCAGTAATTAGATAATATGTTAAAAATTTTATTGACCCCCATAATTTTTCTAATTGATTTCCAAACATCCATAATAGAAACATATTAAAAAATAAATGTGCAAATCCTCCATGAAAAAACATATAAGTTAAAGGTTGCCATATTAAAAAATTTTCAGTTGATACACCAAATATTTGATGAATAGACCATTGATTATTTGAAAATAAATAGATTAAAATATTTAATACAATGAGAACGTTTATAGAGCTAGAATATAAGCTTTTTTTGGATCCATAATAATCATTTTGAAATCCCTGAGATTTATATTGATATCTCATCAAACAATAATTAATTCTTTTGTAGATTCATTTAATGGTTGGCATGTTGAATCTAAAATTAAGCAATCATCTTCAATACGCACACCGCCCCAATCAGGTATATATATACCTGGTTCAATTGTGATAACATTATTTTTCTTAAGTAATTCATGGTTATTTTTATGTACTCTTGGTAAAGTATGTACTTCTAAACCTATTCCGTGACCTGTAGAATGGTTAAACATTTCTCCATAGCCTTTATTTTCAATAATACTTCTACATGCACTATCTACTTCAGAGCATGGTATTCCAGAACGAGCAGTACTGATACCATTAAGCTGAGCTTTTAATACAATATCATAGATTTCAGTATGTTTGGTTGAAGGTTTACCTACTACTAAAGTTCTAGTCATATCTGCATGATAACCATTATATAGTGCACCAAAATCCATAACAATAAAATCACCCTTTTTAAATTTTCTGTCTGTTGGTCTTGCATGTGGTAATGCAGAACGTGGGCCGCCAGCAATTATTGATTCATAACTATCTCCTTCAGCTCCATTCATTTTAAATAAATATGAAATTTTTGTAGCAATGTATTTTTCAGTCACTCCCTGTTTAATCTCAGGAATAATTTTTTGAAATACATCATCAGTGATTTCTATTGCTGTTTTGAGGGATTCAATTTCTTCGCTATCTTTTATTGCTGCTAAGTTCTCTATTATTGATTTGGTTGATATCCAATTTATACCATTAAAGTTATCGATCATTGTATCATAATAAGAAAAAGACATATGTTCAGATTCAAAACCAATGTTCATACTATCTAATAGAATGTTTAGATTTTTAACTGAATTAAAATAACTGTTAGATATGATTGTAATTTTAGAATTTTGAACCTGCTCTTTTGATTGTTGTATATATCTACCATCTGTAAAAAAATATGCCGAATCATTTAAAGCTATCAATAATCCAGCTGATCCAGTAAAGCCTGTTAGATATCTAATATTAGTTAAATTAGTAATATAAAGCCCATCTAAATTGTTATTTGCAATATATTGATATAACTGATTTAATCTATTTTGAAAAATAGTACTCATTTATTACTTAACTTATTTATCACATTAAGCTCTTGCTTGTAGAAATGTGCATCAATTTTTTTTGAAGTATTGAGATCATTTAAAACATTTTGAGCTTGGTGGTAGTATTTTTGATTTTTTAAAATTTCATAAAATGTAATAGATAAAATATTGGGATTAA
>CAZYFB010000025.1:0-14470 GCA_964646655.1 uncultured bacterium | reverse complement strand
AAAAAAAAATCTGTAGTTAAACAATATTATTTTCATCAAAAGAAAAAATTTTTACAATTAAATTAATTTTTTTTTAAAGATTTAAATAAATTTCTAATTCCTACTTTTTCATCAGTAAAAAAATAATAAGCTCCTGAAAGAGTATATATTAATAAACTATATAAATGCAAAATTATAATGAAATTATCATAATCATTAACTCCTAATTTATGCAAAACACCTTGAACACCTAAATGAAATACTCCAAAAGCTCCAAAGCCTACAGGTATCATTTGTATTAATGAAGATGCCACTAAAATTAAAATGCAATCAAAAAAATTAAGGTTTATATTGGGAAAAATTAACTGTATTAAGTATACATTAATTGAAAAAATTAACCATATAGAAATAGATAAAAAGAAAATTGATTTTTTATAATTTAATTGTATGTCAGAAAAGCCTGACCAAATATTTTGAAGAATTTTTTTTGAAAATGAAAATTTTATAATGGAATTATAAAATATATAGCCCACAATAATAATAAGAAAAATTATTGCCCAAAATGGAATATGTATAAAGTTAAAATCAATCTCAAGATAATCGGAACCGTAATAAAATAAAGTAATTAAACTTAAAGCTAATATAGTTAACGTATCAACCACACGCTCCATTGCAATAGTACCAATCAAATAACTAATTTTTTTATTTGTATGCTTTGATACAATATAACTTCTTACAACATCTCCTACTCTAATTGGTGAAATATTATTTGAAAAATAACCAATAAGTTGTGATTTAAACAAGATTGAGAAATTGATTTTTACATTAACATCAAAAAAATAAATCCATCTATAAGTTCTTAAAAAAACACTTAAAATTAATAATAAACATGCTAATACTAAATATATCCAGCTATCTTGTAACAGGCTGAGTATTTTTGACACATTAATATTATTCTTTTCATTATTGAAAAATAGATTAACACTAAAGGTTGTAATCAAAATACTTGCGAAAATGTTAATAAAAATTTTAATTTTTTTCATTTCAATCTCTCAAATCAAAAATAAAAGCATCAGGGTAATCAAAAGAAAAGACTGCACTACTATCAATATTTTGATAAATAAATTCAATGTTATAAATCGTAAAATTATAATTTTGATATTTACCGTTAATTTCAGTTATAGAAGTTGAATCTAAATTAAATGAGAAATTTAAACTATAATCAGATTTATTCTTATCAATCATTTTCAAAAATTTATCATTAAAAAAATTAAAAAAAATAGAATCAACCACTGGAAAACTATTTTCAATGAATATTTGATTAGTTTTATAATTATATCTTTTTAAAATATTATCTGAAACCATCAGAATTTGATCATCTAAATCTATTTTATATATGTTTTTATCAATAACTAATTTACCACTTCTAAAATTTTGATCTTGAGCAATATTGTCAATATATAGAAAAGAAATAATCTTAGGATTACTTTTTATAAAATCATCATTATTTGAAATAAATTTTAAAAAAATGTTATTTGATATTAATAGGTTAACAAAAAAAATTGTAATTAGGTATTTACGCATGAATTTTATTTATTAAATATGTCTTCAACATAAGAAGGGTCTACTAAAATATCTCTAGCCTTAGAACCACTATAACCACTAACAATGCCTAATGATTCTAATTCATCAATTAGTCTGCCTGCTCTGCTGTATCCTATTCTAAATTTTCTTTGAAGAAGTGAGACTGAAGCTTGACCAGTCTCAACAATTAATCTGGCAGCATCTTCTAATAGCTCATCATGATTTTCATCTAAATTGCCTGTGGTTTCTAGAGATACTTTTTTAGCTTCAGGTAATTTAATTTCGTTTGGTTTAGGTTGGTGATTGATATGAGTTAAAACTTCTTGTATTTCATCTAAATTAATAAATGCATTATGTAATCGAACTGGAGATCCAGTGCCGGGTTTTAAAAATAGCAGATCACCTCTGCCTAAAAGTTTTTCTGCTCCCATTTGATCTAATATTGTTCTTGAATCAACTTTTGATGATACCTGGAACGATAATCGAGCAGGAAAATTAGATTTAATTAATCCAGTAATTACATCCACGGATGGTCTTTGTGTTGCAACTACTAAGTGTATTCCAACAGCTCTTGCTTTTTGAGCTAATCTTGTTATTGGATCCTCAACAGCTCTACTAGAAGTCATCATTATATCTGCTAATTCATCAATTAATACAACAAGATATGGTATTTTTTCCATTGTATTATTCTTAGAATATTTACTATGATATTCTCCTATATTCCTTACATTAGATTCTGCAAATAAAGAAAATCTTCTTTCCATTTCATTTATTGATGCATCTAATATCCCAACAGCATTTTCTGCAGTAGTCATTACATATTCATCTAAATTAGAAGAAGTAATTAAATGATATCCAACTAATTGCTTGTAAATTGATAATTCTAATTTTTTAGGATCTATTAAAACGAATTTTACCTCGTCAGGCTTTGCCTTATATAATATTGACATTATTATGGTATTGATACAAACAGATTTTCCAGCTCCAGTTGCACCAGCAATTAGTAAATGTGGTAAAGACCCAAGATCAAATGTAAATGCATCTCCAGTTGTAGTTTTCCCAACAGCAATAGTTAGTTTAGATTCAGAATTAACATATTTTTCAGAATTCAAAATAGTTTTTAAATAAACAGTTTGAGGATTTTGATTTGGGAGTTCTATTCCAACTGATCGTGATCCAGGAATAGGTGCAATAACTCTAATACTACTGGCTTGCATGACACGCGCTAAATCATCTGATAACGTTGTAAATTTATTAACTCGCACACCTTCTGCAGGTTCAATTTCAAATAATGTTATAACTGGGCCTGGAGAAATACGAATAACCTGTCCTTGAACATTAAATGTTTCAAGAGCATGTATTAATTGAGAAGCTTGATTTTTTAAGTCTTCCTCACTTAATTCATTAGTAATTTCGATTGGTTCATTTAATAAATTTGAAGAAGGCAGTTTATAATTATCATAAGCTGAGTTATTAATATCATCAATACTGCTTTCATCAATCAAATCTTGTTCTTCAATTATAATATCGTCGGATATAATTTCTTCAGTTTCTACAGACTCATCATGAATACATTCTGCTATTTTATCCTCTTTTTCTTCAGTTTCATTAACTTCATTTATAGTTTCTTCAAATGATTTTTGAGTAACTTTTGTTTCATCATTGTTAATTGCAATAGTATCTGATTTTCGTCTGTCATAAAAAGCTTTTAAAAATGAAGAAAATTTCTGAATTAATTCATAAATAGAAAAATCAACAAAACCTCTAATGATAATAAATAAAGAGATTGGAAGTAAGATGTAAATAAAATTTTTGATAAAATCATTTAAAAAAGTATTAATAATATAACCTACTAGACCAGCTTCATTACTTGCTCCATTATACCATGTTAAGAAAATAGATAACCATAAACCTGCTGCAATCTGATATATAGAAAAAATAATATATTTTTTATTTGTAAAATCTTTTCGCGTAAAAAGTAAATAAGAATACATAAAAAGAATGGTGCATACCATAAAAGATCCGTAACCCAAAAAATATTTTATTAGAATTGAAGAAATACTAGCACCCAATATACCAGTAAATGGCAAACTTATAGAAGCTGTACTTTCAGAATTAAATAATAAAAATATAATATTTGGTTCATAGAAAGATTGAAACTCTAACAAACTAACAAAAATAAACAAGGATATAGCAGCTAATAAAATGGCTAAAATTTCATTGTTTTTTTTCATTAATTTTTTACCTGTTTAAGAATGTATAGAAGTATTATTTATAAAGGGAGTTTTAACTATCTCTGCATTCATTAATCTCCCACGTATTTCAATCTTAATTATATTACCAATTTTATTATGGGTTTTATTAATATATGCTAAACCAATGCCTTGATTTAACTGTGGTGAATGGGTTCCACTAGTTACATTGCCAATCAACTCATTATCGTATAAAACATTATATCCCTTTCTAGGAATTGCTTTGTCTAACATCTTAAACCCTATTAATCTTTTTTGATTATCACTTTTTTTATATTTTAATAAAAGTTCCTTACCAATAAAATCTTTTTTTAACTTTACAATCCAAGATAGCCCAGCTTCAATTGGGTTTGTATTTATAGAAATATCATTACCATATAAACAATATTTCATTTCCATTCTTAATACATCTCTTACCGCTAAACCGCAAGGAACTACTCGTTTTTTTATTAAAAGATTCCATAATTTGTTAATAATTGAGTGGTCTGCTAAAATTTCAAAACCAAGCTCTCCTGTATACCCAGTTCTAGAAATAATAATATCATGTTCAAATAATTGTGTTCTCATTAAATGATAAAATTCTATTTCTATATTTTTTTCAAAAATAGAACTTAATATTTCTCTACTTTTAGGGCCTTGAACTGCAATCAAAGAATGTGTAGTATTTAATAAATGAATATCAATAGCATAGTTAGCTTTAAATGTATCTATCCATTCTAAAACATTTTGTGTGTTTGATGCATTAACAATGATAAGAAAGTTTTCATTAGTTAATTTATAAACAATCAAATCATCAATTATTTTACCATCTTGATTGCACATTGCAGAATATTGTGCTTCATTATCTTCTAAATCATTTAAGTCATTCACAGTTAGATATTGAATAAATGATATTGAATCCTTGCCTTTAATATTAATCTGTCCCATATGTGAAACATCAAATATGCCACAATTGGTTCTTACTGACTCATATTCAGTTGCAATCTTTTGATATGTAACTGGCATATCATAGCCTGCAAATGGAACCATTTTTGCATTTAAAGATAAATGAGATTTGTGCAATGATGTTTTTTTCATTTTAAATCCTTTAAGCAAAATTTAATTAAATCTTCGGTTGTAATTTCAGAATTTGAAACAACATGATGTTGAATTTTCTCTTGAATATCAACGGACTTATAACCTAATGTGATTAATGCATTATAGGCATCTTGATGGCTTTTATCATAACTATTGTCTTGAGGTATAGAATCATCAGAAACCAATGTGAATTTATCTTTTAACTCCACAATTAATCTCTTTGCTGTCTTTGGACCAATTCCAGGTAATGATGATAACATCTTAACATCACTATTAATAATCATTTGGCTCATTTTTTTATTATCAGTTTTAGATAATAATTGTATAGCAATTTTTGGTCCAATTCCTGATACGCTAATTAATAATCCAAATAATTTACGTTCTGATTCATCACCAAATCCATAAAGAGCATGTTTATTTTCCATAATATGTAAATATGTGAGAATAGTAAATTTTTCATCTAATGCGGGTAATTTATTATACGTTGTAGTTGAAATATTACATGAATAACCGATACCATTTGCATCTATAATAAGTTCGTTAATATTTTTATATTTTAATATTCCTGTAATTTGTACAATCATTAATATTCCAATTTATTTTGTAAAGCATAACATAGTGCAATGGCTAATGCATCTGATGCATCTGATGATTTTGGTGCTTCTTTTAATTTTAACATATTTTGAACCATAAATCTTACTTGATCTTTATGAGCATTACCATTACCAGTTAATGATTGCTTAATTTTTCTTGCAGAGTATTCATAAACCAATACTTCATTTGTTGAAGCGGCAGCAATAGAAACTCCTCTTGCATGTCCTAATAGTAATGATGATTTTACATTTTTACTATAAAATATTTCTTCAATAGAAAAAATTGATGGTCTATTCTTTTTAATTAAGTGATTTATCTCATTAAAGATAATTTTTAATCTGTTGGATAATTTATCTTTTGTAGTTGTTTTAATTACTCCAAAGTCAACTAATGAAAAATCATTATTTGTTACAGAAATTATTCCATAACCTGTGTTTCCTAATCCTGGGTCAATGCCTAATACAATCATTTAATTAACTACTTCTAAATTAGTGTGTACTTTTTGTACATCATCATGCTCTTCTAATTTATCAATCAAATTACTAACTTGATCTAAATCATTACTTGTAATAGCAATAGTATTGATAGGCACTAATGAAATATCTCCTTCAATATTATATTGTTTCTGTTCTAATTTCTTAATTATATCAGAAAAATCTTCAGGAGTAACTGTTAATTGAAATTCATCATCATATTCTTCATAAGTATCAATATCTAACTCAAGTAAATCATTTATAAAATGTTCCTCATCTAAATTTTTTTTATTTATTAAAATATTCCCTTTTTTTTCAAACATCCAATTTACACAACCCGATTCTCCTAAATTTCCATTATTTTTAGATAATAGGTGTCTAATTTCTGGAACCGTTCTATTTTTATTATCTGTTAAAACTTCTATTAATAAAGCAATTCCTTTTGGGCCGTAACCTTCATAAATATAACTTTCATATTTTACGCCTGGTAATTCACCTGTTCCCTTTTTAATTGCTCGATCTATATTATCATTAGGCATATTTGAAGCTTTAGCTTTTTTAACGGCTAGTCTAAGTGCAGCATTCATATTAATATCACCACCACCTTCTCTTGATGCTAATGTAATATCTTTACCTAAACGCGTAAACTCCGCACCTCTTTTAGCATCTTTTGCACCTTTTTTTCTTTTGATTGTGGACCATTTACTATGACCTGACATTTTTTTTCCTTATTTGTAATGTTTTTCCAGATAATGAGATAATAAAAATATAATATTTTCTTCTAAATAGTTACAGCAAATTTGCATACCAATAGGCAAACCTTCTACCTTCCCAATTGGAATATTCATAGAAGGTAAACCTGCTAAACTTATTGGAATAGTATAAATATCTGACAAATACATTTCTAATGGATTATTTTTTTTCTCATTTTTAGAAAATGCTGTTGAGGGAGCAGTGGGTAGAAGTAATGCATTAAATGTAGAAAGATGGGCTAGAAAATGATCAGTTATTAATCTTCTAACTTTCAATGCTTTATTATAGTAATGATCATAATATCCTGATGATAAAACATAATTTCCAAGCATAATTCTTCTTTTTACTTCACTGCCAAATAACTCTGATCTAGTCATAGAGTATATTTCATCAATTTTATCAGAATTTTTTCTATCTCCATATCTTATTCCATCAAATCTAGATAGATTTGAAGAAGCTTCAGCTGTTGCGATTATATAATAAGTTGGGATTGCTACATCTAACATATCGATATCAATATTTTTAACTGTAAGATTTTGACTTTGTAAAAAGTCAATTAATTCAAAATACTTTTCTTTTAATCCTTCATTTAATTGATTGAACAATTTTTCAGAATATCCAATTTTAATATTTTCTATATTTTTTTGACTAAAATCAAATGTTATTTTTTGATTAATGGTGTTTGAATCATTAACATCATGCCCAGAAATAGTTTTAAACATATTATGTATATCAATTGTATTGTTTGCAAAAATACCAATTTGATCTAAAGATGATGCAAAGGCAGTTAAGCCGTATCGTGAAATTGATCCATAAGTTGGCTTTAGTCCATATACACCACAAAATGCAGCTGGTTGTCTTACAGAGCCACCAGTGTCACTTCCCAAAGAAATATCAACTAAATTACTTGCAACGGCAGCTGCAGAGCCACCACTTGAGCCACCAGACACTTTAGATGTATTGTGAGGATTAGATACTGATCCAAAACATGAATATTCAGTTGAGGACCCCATTGCAAATTCATCCATGTTTGTTTTTGCTACAATAGAGCCATTTTGATTTTTAATTCTTGTAATGACAGTTGCATCATAAACTGATTGATGGTTTTCAAGTAGTTTTGAACAACAAGTTGTTGGGTAGCCTTTAATGTTTATATTATCTTTAATTGCAATCAATTTATCATTTAGTAATCCACTTTTTTCAGAAAGATATGATCTGGCATAATCAGATAAATTATTTGTGAAACAATTATATTTTTTATTTTCTAAATTATAATTTTTATCAAAGTTATCTATTCTTTTTGAAATATGATTTTTTGACATTTTATTCCTGTGAATTATTAAATGCTTTTTTAAATTCCTGAGATCCTTTTTTTAAGTAATTGATATAGTCAGGAATTTTGTTCGGGCCTATAAAAATTGCTATAAATATAAAAATTAAAATTATTTCCCAAATGCCTATCATCAGTTAATTATTTGATATCATAGATTCAAAAATTTTGAGTCCATCTTTTGAACCTAATATATTTTCAGCTGCTCTTTCAGGATGGGGCATCATACCTAAAATATTTTTTTTATTATTAAAAATTCCGGCTATATCGTTACAAGAACCATTAGGGTTATTTTTATATTTAAATGCAATTTGATTATTATCTTGCAATTGTTCTAATAATTCTGGATTTGCATAATAATTACCCTGTTTGTGTGCTATTGGCATTGATATTTTTTCATTTTTAGTATAATTGCTAGTAAACATAGACTCATTATTAACAACTTCTAAATTAATAGTTTTACTTATGAAGTTAGTTGAATTATTAGTAATTAATGCACCAGGCAATAATCCTGATTCAACAAGTATTTGAAAACCATTACATATTCCAATTATTGACTTTCCTTTATTTGAAGCCTTTTTTATTTCTTCCATGATATTAGAAAATCTTGCTACAGCGCCCGCTCTAAGATAATCGCCGTATGAAAAACCTCCTGGAATGATAATGCAATCATAATCATCTAAATTATTATCTTTATGCCATACAAAATTGACTGATAATCCTAAATGCTTTTCTATAACATAATAAGCATCATTATCACAATTTGATCCAGGAAAAACTATTACAGCAAATTTCATATTATTCTTCCATAATTTTATATTTATATGTTTCTGTGTTAGGGTTTGCAAGTAATTTATTGCAAGATTCTTCAACTATTTTTTCTGCATCCTCTTTTGTATTACAGTTTAAATTCATTTCAATACATTTTCCTACTGACAATTCATTTATTCCATTAACTCCCATATTATCGAGTGCTTTGGATATCGTAACACCTTCTGGGTCCAAAATACCGTCTTTATAATTTATATATATAATTGCTTTCATCATTTTAAAGATCTTTCTTTTTATTTTTTAATTTTTCTTTTAATTCATTTAGTTTAATTGAGTTATTAATAAAATGGAAGAGTATGTTACTCAATATATAATAGGTTGAAAAAACAAACAAAGTGATATGCAATAAACCAACTATACTTGTTGCTATCATCAGTACAATACTAATCATCATTAAAATAAGTCTAATCGAGTTTTCATTGCCTCTTTTAAAAGAAAATAAAGGAAACTTAGAAAATTGAATCTTACTAATCATTAAAAAGGATAATAAAATTATAATTGGTAAAATAATATTAAATGTAAAAAAATTAATTTCAGTGACACTAAAATCATATATTTTATCAATTAGTTCTATCTTTAATAAAATAACAGAACAAATTGCAATCGCTGACATTGGGCTTGGTAAGCCAACATAATATTTACTGCTATTTTCTTCATCATGTTCTACATTAAATCTTGCTAAACGAATTGCTCCCATCAATAAAGGAAAAGATGAAATCAAAGCTAAATAAAAATAAAATAATTCAGCATCATATTTAATAAAATTTGAATTATATAAAATATTAAAAACAAGAAATGAAGGGGATAAGCAAAAAGAAACAACATCTGCTAATGAGTCTATTTCTTTTCCAAAAGAAGAAACAACTCCAATTTTTCTAGCAAGTTTACCATCAAATGAATCAAGTAAGGCGGCAATCAAAATTAAATGACATGCAAAAGAAAATTCTCCCTTTTGAATATATAGAACTGATAAAAACCCTAAAAATAAATTTGCCAAAGTAATAATACTTGGCAAATATTTTTTAACTTTCATTTATTAGAATCCCGCGTTTTTTAAATTTTCTTGAATTCTTTCACAAACATCACCGGAAGAAGGAGTAAATTCTTTCCCCGTTAAAATTTTATATAATTCCATATACTTCTCAGATAAAAGAATACGGATATCATCGTCAAGTTCAGGTGGTGTTCCTTCACCAGAAAAACCCTTACTAATAAGCCATTGTCTAATATTTTCTTTATCAAGCATTAACTGGTCTGCACCCTCTTGATATCTTTTTTCATACTCACTTTCAATCCAATATCTACTGGAATCTGGCGTATGTATTTCATCAATCACTATAAGCTCATCATCAACCAAACCAAACTCATACTTAGTGTCAACTAAGATTAAACCTTGCTTTTTAGCCCATTTTTCACCTTCTGTAAATAATGCCAATGCATATTCTTCGGCTTTTTCATATATATTTTTATCTACCAATTTTTGATTAATAATTTCTTTCTTTGATATTGGCATATCATGTTTTCCATAATCTTCTTTAGTTGAAGGTGTTAAAATTGCAGAAGAAAATTTTTGATTTTTTTTCAAATTATCACCAAAATCTAAATCATAAACATGATGCTTTGAGTTACCATAATCTCTCCAAAGGCTACCTGTAATATATTTTCTTACTATCACTTCAACCGGGAGTGGCTTAGCTTCTTTGACTAATAATACTTGGGGGTCTACAGATTTTATAAAATGATTCGGTACTATATTTTTAGTTTTATCAAACCAAAAAGATGCTATTTCAGATAATATTTGACCTTTAAAAGGAATTGTTCCCAAAACATGGTCAAAAGCTGATACTCTATCACTGGTAACCATTAAAATGTTTTTATCAAAATAATAATTATCCCTTACTTTACCTTTGTAATGACGGCCCAAATCTTTCAGTGGCTCAATAGAATCATTCAAAGTTTTATCTAATTGTTTTGTAATAATTTCTTTCATTTCAAATCTAACCTTTCAAATACCTTGTTTATATTTACTAAAATTTTATTTAAATCAAATAAAGAATCAATCTCATTTTCACTTAATAAATTTAATATATCTTTGTCAGTTTTAAGCAAAGTTTTAAAATCTTTATTTTTTTCCCATACTTGCATGGCATTTTTTTGTACTAATTTATAAGCATCTTCTCTTGATATGCCCTTTTGAACTAAAATAAGAAGAACTTCTTGACTAAAAATTAATCCATTTGTCATATTTAAATTTTTCATCATATTTTCTGGGTATACAATTAAATTTTCAAATAAATTATTTACTTTCATTAACATGTAGTCCATGATATTTGTTGAATCTGGTATAATAATTCTTTCAACTGATGAATGTGAAATATCTCTCTCATGCCATAATGCTACATTTTCCATAGCTGCCATTGCATTAGCACGTAACAATCTAGCAAATCCAGTTAATCTCTCTGTTATGATAGGGTTTCTTTTGTGAGGCATGGCAGAGGAGCCTTTCTGACCTTTTGCAAAAAATTCTTCTGCTTCTAATACTTCTGTTCTTTGTAAATGCCTAATTTCTACTGCTATTTTCTCAATTGTACATCCTAGAAGCGCAAGGGATGAAAGGAAGTTTGCGTGATGATCTCTTTGTACTACTTGATTAGAAACTGTTGATGCTTTCAAACCTAATTTGTTACAGGCTCTTTCTTCAACAGAAGGGTCTAAATGTTGATATGTTCCTACTGCTCCTGATATTTTGCCATATTGAATATCTTCAAGCGCAAACTTAAATCTATCAATATGTCTTTTAATCTCCTCACTCCATAATGCTAATTTTAAACCAAATGTTATAGGTTCAGCATGTACTCCATGTGATCTACCGATTTGAAAAGTATCTTTATGTTTAACGGCTAATTTTCTTAATGTTTGATGAAAAATTTCTAGTTTTGATAAAATAATTTCACCTGATTCTTTGCATAAAAGAGCTAAAGAGGTATCCAATAAATCAGAAGATGTCATACCTAAGTGAATAAATCTGGATGATGGACCAATATTCTCAGATAGATTAGTTAAAAAAGCTATCACATCGTGATGGGTTTCTTCTTCTATTTCTAAAATTCTATTAACATCAAAGTTAGCTTTTTCTTTAATTATTTGTAAATCTTCTTTTGGTACAATTTTATCTGAAGTTAGAACTTCAGTAACAGCAATTTCTACTTTAAGCCATGTTGAAAATTTATTTTCATCTGACCAGATTCTTCCCATCTCTTTCGTTGTATATCTTTCTATCATTTTAACCCCTTTAAGATTATCTGTATGCTTTTAACTGTAAATTTAATTCTTTGATTGTACCTTGTCTCCAAATTTCTAACTGTATTTCATCTCCGGCTTTTCTAAAATTTTGTCTATTTATTTCATTTATATCTTCAACAGAATCGATAGAAACACCATCTACCTTAATGATAATATCACCTATTTTTAATCCTGCAAACATACCTGTTGATTTTTTTTCAATATCAACTATAACTGCCCCATTATTAAAAGGTACGTTTAAATATTTTTGTACTGTTATATTCATTGGCTTTAAAGTGAGACCGGTAGAGTAGTTTCTTTTTACCTCGCCATATAAAATTAAATCATGTACTATATCTTTAACACGATTTATAGGAATTGAAAAACCAATACCAATTGAACCTTGATTTAAATCAGACCCTGTCATTATAAAAGTATTAATTCCTATAACTTGACCATCTAAATTAATTAAAGGGCCACCACTATTGCCTTCATTTATTGATGCATCAGTTTGAATCATATTTTGATAGGCATTTTTTTTATTTTTTACTCCAAAATCAATATTTAATCCACTTACAATCCCAATAGTAGCTGTTGGCTCATATGATAAGTCAAAAAGGCCTAATGGATTACCTAAAGCAACTACCCATTGACCAACAATGATATTGTTGGAATTTCCTAAATCAGAAACAGGTAAATCTTCTCCATTTACTTTTAGTAAAGCAATATCAGTTAATTCATCAAAACCAATAATCGATGCCTTGTACTTTTCACCACCAGATAAAGTAACAAAAATTTCTTCAGCATTTTGTATTACATGTGTATTTGTAATAACATAGCCATTATTGCTATAAATTAATCCTGAACCTAAACTTTTTATTATGGAATCCTTGTTTGTATAAGGAGAAAAAATGCCATTTGTAATTTTCCATGATAGTTCAGTATTTGAATTTTGATTAATTACAGATATACCTACTACGCTTGGTGAAACTGATGAAATTGAGTTAATAATCCTTGATTCATCAGAGTTATATATACCATTTGATATATTTTTATCCAAAAAAGGCATAAATAGAATAAATAAAAATAATATGAAAATAAATCGATTAATCATATGTAATCTCATTTAAAAATAATCCATTTGCAGGTGCGCAAATAGGGTGGCTCAAAATTGATTTATTATTTATTAATTTCATAAAATCTTCAAATAAAAAATTTGATTTAGACACTTCTATAGATGTCCCAACTATGAAACGAACCATATGATGTAAAAAGCGATTTGCTTTTATATTATAAATTAACTCATTTTTTGATTGTTCCCAATATGATTCAGTAATAGCGCATACTTTATTATTAATTTCAACATTATTTTTACTTAAAGATGAAAAATCATGCTCTCCAATTAATGCATTTGCACACTCATTTAATTGCTTAATATTAATACTCTGTTTAAGAAACCAAGAAATATCCTTTTTAAATGGCGAATATTGAGTATGTATATGATAATTATAAGATCTACTTTTTGCAGAAAAGCGTGCATTAAAATTATCTGATACTATTTCATATTTTTTAATATAAATATCATTATGAATGATACCATTTACTGAATTAAAAAACTTATCTAAATTTAATTCATCAGGTAATTGTACGGAAGCAGTTTGATTAATTGCATGAACTCCTGCATCGGTTCTACCTGATCCAATAATATTAAATTGAATGTTTGGCAATAAAATGCTTACAGCTTTATTTAATTCGCCTTGAATTGTCGTTGCATTTTTTTGTACTTGCCATCCATGGAAGTTTGTTCCTTTATATTCTATTATAAATTTAACATTCATATTATCTGGTTAGCTTATATCCACAGCTTGGACAAAATTTAAATGATTTTAAATTATTAAAACCACATGATGGACAAAATTTAAAAAAATCACTACCTGAATTTAAACTTTCGTCGATTTCTAGAAATTCTTCAGTTGATTTATTGGAATTAAAAATTATTTCAATTTCTTCCATAAGCATTTGGTGTAAAAGAGGGCCTTGGTTGAATGTTTCTTTAATTTGATAACCACTTATTTGATCAGCTAAACCACTAATTAGTTTCCTGGCACTATCTTGATATTTCAATGCATCTTCAATATGATTTGATTTTTGATGATGCTGTATTATAAACCAATAAAGAATAAGAATCTTTTGATTTTTTAAAATGGGTTCTAATTCTAAAATGTTATTTTCGATTAATAACTTATTAGTAAATTGATTGTATTTAAAATTTTTAAATATTTTTTTAATAATAGAAATTTCATTTTTTAAATAGT
>CAZYFB010000024.1:0-14827 GCA_964646655.1 uncultured bacterium | reverse complement strand
GGCACGCGAGCTGGGTTTAGAACGTCGTGAGACAGTTCGGTCCCTATCCTCTATGATCGTAGGAAATTTGAAGGAATCTGCTTCTAGTACGAGAGGACCGAAGCGGGTAAACCTCTAGTGTGCCTGTTGTTACATCAGTAGCATCGCAGGGTAGCTATGTTTACTAAGGATAAGCGCTGAAAGCATATAAGCGCGAAACCTATCCTAAGATAAGATTTCCTGTCTTCGGACGATAGACTTCCGGTAGACTACCGGGTTGATAGGCCATAGATGTAAGTATAGTAATATATTCAGTCGAGTGGTACTAATTAGTCTATGAACTTGATTAATATTAATTTACAATTAATTAAACATTTTTATTAAACTACAAAAATTAATTATTCATTAGAATTTCTGGTGATCATAGTGCAAGGGTCACACCCGACTCCATTCCGAACTCGGAAGTTAAGCCTTGTAACGCCGATGGTACTTCACGGGAGACTGTGTGGGAGAGTAGGTCGTCACCAGTAACATTATTAAAAATAGGGATCATTTTTGGTCCCTTTTTTTATATAATTATTCTTGTTTACAAGTACAGATATATATAATTTTCTGGAGGATTAGTTATGAATAAGAAAATAATTAAAATATTAGTGCTTTTTCCTTTATTAACTATTTTTGAGTTTGCTTACTCACAATGTGGTGACTTTGAAATTCAAGAAGATTATTTTGCTGATCAATTAATTGGTTTTTATATTAATAGTATAGATATTAATACTGGCGATACATCTGTTGAATATTTCAGATATAGAATAATACAAGAAAATAGTCAGATTAATAATCTTAAGGCAAATTATTCGCTTATAATAAACTCACCTGATTTAGGTCTATCAAACTTTGAAATGATGTCAGGTGTAGTTGATATTTCCAATATAACATTTCCTGAATTAGTATTTAGTAATTTAGATATAAATTTTGATACTCAATCTATTCCTGGAGCTGATTTTAAATCTGAGGAATCTAATTTAGCTTCTTTAGATGAGCTAGAAGCTATACAAAGTGTAATTTTATCATCGGGAAAAATTCCAAATGGTACATATATTTTTAATGTAACTCTCAGATGTACAGATGATGATTCTATTATATATGACTCAATTACTAAAACAATTGAAGCATATGAACCAGTTTTCTTAGACTTATTATCTCCTGGTGGAAATATTCAGGACACAACATCTACCGCTATATTTAACACATTACCTCTTTTTACATGGAGTAGTGATTATTGTAGCCAATGTGAGTATGGCATTAGAGTTTGTGAGTATAATACAAATTTACACTCCTCACTTTCAGATGCCATTGAAGATATTTCAGTGTTACCATCTAATCAAAATATAGAGTTTTATCCATTACAAACTAATGGTAGTTTTGCTTATCCAAGCCAAGATGCTTTTGATTTAATTCCAAATAAATTATATGTTTGGCAAATTCAAAGAACATATTCTACTACTTTAGGAACACAAGAAAACAAAAGTGAAATATTTGTCTTTAAAATATCCTCATTTGAAAATTTAGTTGATGAAGCAGAAAATAATGACCCACATAAAGAATTATTACAGGCTCTTTTAGGTTATAAATATGAAGAATTATTTAATAATGATGGTGAATTAACTAATTTTAAAGTTCAAAATAATACAATTATTTTAAACGACCAAGTTATTCCTATTTCTAACTTATACGATATTATAGAAAAATTAAATTCTGGTGAAATACAAATAATTGATATTGAGGTTGAATGAGAAAAGCTTGTTACATATTATTTATAATATTATTTAGTCTAATATATTCAAATCAAACTATAGGACTTGTTACTAAAACTAAAGGTAAAGTTGAATATCAAAAGTTTTCAGAAAAAAAATTCTCTTCAAATATATTTAAAGGTTTAGGTCTTTATGGAGATGATAGAATTCGTACAGGAGAAAATGGATTTTCTATATATAGATATTTAGATGATGCTAGTTCAATTAAAATTTTAAAAAATTCAGATATTAGAATCGAAGGAAGAATAAAATCTAGAAGTATTGTTAAAAACGTGGAAATAAATAATGGAATTCTAAATTTCAATATAGATAATCAAGCTGATGAATATTTTACTATAGTAACTCCAACTTCAGTAGCAACTGTTAAGGGTACTGAATTTTGGTTAATTTGCAATGGACCTGAAGGTGATAAGTTTCTTGGTGTAGAAGGAGAGGTGGAGGTTAAGAATATTGAATCTGGTAGAATTGTTATGCTAACTCAGGATTCACAAGTAGTTTCTACAGGAAATGGTTCAATAATATCACAAAATATGACAAGTCAAGAAATAGAGCAAATTCAAAATTTAGATCAAGAAGATGGTGACTATGACAGCTCTGATATTGATACAGGCTTTGATGATACATTAGATAATCAAAATGCAAACACAGATATTGATATAACAATTAATACTGAAAATGTCATTAGAATCCAGTTAGAAGATTCAGAGGGTAACATTAAAGAAATAATACTTAAATATAAATAAATAGAATTTATTTATGTCAAAATATTTTTTTTATTACATTTTCTTTTCATTTCTTTTTTCAGGTATGATTCAACATTCTCATGTTAATAGTACGGTTTCAAATTCACCAATTGATATTGAAGTATTAATTAATACAAAGTTAGATAATATTAAAAAAGTAACCTTATTATATCAATCAAATAATCAAAATGAATTTTTAGAGATGGATATGATTCACTCTAAAGATAATTTTTTTTCATCAACTATTCCAGCTGAATATGTTACAAAAAATGGAATTAACTATTATATCCTTTTAGAATTATATGATAATAGTTTATACTCATATCCTTATCAAAATCCTAAAATGAATCCAATATCTATTGTAGTTAAAGAAAATTTTAAAAAAATAAAATCTAGAAGTAAAGTTAATAATGATGGTGTTCAAATTTTAAGTCCCACACCTAACTCAAGGGTTTATAAAGCAGATTTATTAATTTCTTTATCTTTTTTTAAATTAAAAAATATTGATTCATCAAAAACTAAAATATATTTAAATAATAGAGATATTACAGGTAAGGTTACCATGTATGATAATTATTTTATTTATAAGCCAGATTTTCTCGTTGATGGTAGATATACCGTAAAAGTTATTTTTTATGATAAATATGATAGAGTTTTACCACCAACAAATTGGGATTTTACAGTTATATCAAAAGATAGGCTTCAGGGTTTATCAACATTATTTAGTCATACTGGAAAAATAACAAATACTTACTCTATTAATAACACTACATATGAAAACTTAAATGCAAATAATTTAAACATAGATTACAGAGTCAACTTTGATTTTTTAAGAATAAGAAATAAGTTTAAAATTTCATCTGAGAGTAATATTTATGAGCAAGATAAAAATAGATATTTAGTTTCAGTTAAAGCACCATATGTAAATTTAGAGTTAGGAGATTCATATCCAACTTTTAATCAGTATGTATTAAATGGATATAGAATTAGAGGATTAAATCTGCAACTTGATTCTAAATATTTTGATACAAAAATTGTTAGTGGTGAGCTTTCTAGAAGTATAATTGGTGATCCAAATAATAATGGTTTGATTTTGTCAAATTTGAGCACAAATCAAATATGTATTGATTCAAATGGTAATTATATTGAAGATATAACACAAGAGACATGTTGTCAGGATGGTTGTGGTGATGGATTAAATCAGTGGATAAATGATGATAATTATACCATAGATTTTAGTAGAGATAATTATACTTTTAAGAGAAATATGTTAGGTGTTGATTTAGGATTTGGTAATCCAAATAAATTATTTTTTAACTTTGGATTTTTAAAAGCAAAGGATAATATCAATACTTTATCTAAAATTACTAATTCAATGCCAAATTATATTATTGAAATTCCAGAAAATTTAGTTGACTCCTTAATAAATTCAAATAATATTGAAAATTTTTCTATAAGTATTGATGGTTGTGACACTACTTATTCCATTGCATATAATAATTTAATTTCTAATTGGAATAATTGGTATACAAATTATGATTACAATTTATTATCAGAAAATTGGGTCGGAGATAAACCTCAAGATAATTTAGTTTTAAGTTCTAACTTACACTTTACATTAGATGAGCAAAATATAATATTTAATTTAGGATCTAGTATAAGTTTGCTTAATACAGATATATGGGAACCTGCATTATCAATAAATGATTTAGACATATTATTTGATGATAATGAAGATGGAATGATAATGGGTGATTTTGAGTTACCATCAGATATTGATTTATCTGATTTTGAGGATATTTTTCAGTTTAGTATAAATCAAACCCCCATTTTACCTATTGATTTGTTATCTGATGCAACTTTATTCGAAAAAATTATCACAATGCCTTCTTTAGCTTATAATTTTGATATAGCTTTAAAATATTTTCAGCATAATTTTAATATTGGTATAAAACAAGTTGGACCAGAGTATAACTCTTTAGCAAACCCATATTTACAAACTGACTTAAGAGAGCAATATATAAGTGATAAATTTAGATTAATCAATAATAGACTATTTGTTAATTGTGGATTTAAAAGAATTGAGGATGGTATTGAAATAGATAAGAAAGCATTATCTAAAACTGATAAGTATGATTTAGCGCTCAACTATTATCCAGGTTATGGCTTGCCTACTTACAGCATGTCAATGAAATTAGTAAATAGAGATAATGGTGTAGACTCGCTAGATGTTTTTACCTACCAAGAGCCTGGACATGAAGGAGAAATTGGAGCTGATGAATTTGGTTATATTACGGTTTCTGATACTACAAATAGAAGAGAAAGCACATCAAGCTTTCAGACAAATTTTAGTATTTCATACGATTTTAAGTATATAGGCGAGCATAATTTTTTATTTAATATATCTCAATCTAAAAAGAAAGATATATTATATAATACAAATATTGATTATGATTCCTCTTACTTTTCTCCTCGTTCATTAAATCAAACTTTTATTTTAAATATTAAATCTAAATGGTCAAGTAATTATTCATCTAATTTAAGTTTTAGTTATAACTATTATGATTATGGAAATAATTTATATTTTCAAGATCAGGACATAAAACAAATAGATCTAAAAGGATATTCATATAGAAACACAATTTTAAATACTTTACAACTTGGTGGTTCTATAAGTTGGGCAAATGGTTTTTCAGAATACTTACAATTAAACCCATATGTAAATATCAAATTAAAAGTATTTAAAAATTTATTTTTAGATTTTAATTATCAATATAGATTTAGAAAGATGAGTAATAACCAGGAATATAAAAGTATGTTTGTCTATTCAAAAATATCCTATAATTTTTAGTAAAATATAAAATTTTATGAAGAAATATAAATTAGCATTTTTATTTACAATTTTATCAGTCATAATTAATTCATTTTTTTATTGGCTTGGCACCTATGATTCATTAGAACAAAATATTTATGATTATAAATTCAAACTTAGAGGTCCAATTAGTGGCGATCATTTATATGATAAAACAGGCCAACTAAAAAATAGATATGATAGAGTTCAAAATAATAGTATTAAAAAAGATTACACATCTGATAATGATATAGTTATAATAGGTTTAGATCAATCATCGTATGAGAATATTGGAAGATTTTATCCTTACGATAGAGGGTTGATTTGGTCAAAAGTTGTAGATAATTTAGTTTCATCTGGAATTTCAGTTATAGCATTTGATATTATGTTTGATAATAAGACATTATCAGATTCATTATTTTCTAAATCAATAAAAAATGCTACTTTAAAAGGTGTAGATGTAATTCTTGCAGCAAATAATCAAATAGATATAGGAACAGCAGGAAAAAGCTTTAATTTGGTGAAACCAAGTTTAAACATACTTAAAAATAGTAATGCAAAATTAGGTTTGGTTGGAACAGTAAGTGATCAAGATGGATTTATAAGAAAATACATATCAAATGATCCTAGAGTTAATGATTCCTATCAAAATGAATATTATTCTTTAGCACTTCAAAGTGTTTTTTCGTTTAAAAAATTAGATATTAATAATAAAGACTTAATTAATCAGTATTTAAATATCCCTTTATATGAAAATCAAAATACATTTTTAATAAACTATTATGGACCTAGTTCATATGGAAGATATAAAACATTTAATACAATACCTTTGCATGAAATACTTGATGATGGTTCATGTTACCCAGAAGAGGGTGATTGTGAGCCTATTTTAAAAAATCATGCTGAAATAGATGGTTTTATGGAATTGTTTACAATGAAGGAGTGGCGTGGTGTAAATCCTTTTTATAATAAAATTGCTATTATTGGCTCTGCTTTACAAGAACATCATGATATTTTCAATATACCTTTAGATAAAAATGGAGAAATGTATGGTGTTGAAATTCATGCACATGTTATACAGCAAATTTTAGATAATAATTATATTTATGCTCCTATTTCATACATTGGATCAGATACAGATTTTAAAGACAAAATAATAAGTATTCTGATTATACTCATTATTTCATTTATGATTTTTTTCTCTATGATATATCTTAATCCTATATATTCTCTAGTAGTTTCTTTTATGTTAATTTTTATATGGCTTAATCTTTCTATTGGATCTTTTTTAAATGATTATGTATGGTTTATTAAATATATTTTTGGAATTCAATTAAACATACCAATGATTGGAGAATCATTAATATTACCAGTAATATATCCAATTACATCAGTCATTTTTAGTTATGGGTTTAATTTGTCTTATAAATTGTACATTGAAAATCAAGATAAGAAATTTTTAAAATCTACTTTTGGTAATTATATATCATCAGATTTAGTTGATCAAATGTATAAAAATAAAACAATCCCAAAATTAGGAGGTGAGGAAGGTTATCATACAGTCATTTTTTCAGATGTTGCTAATTTCTCTTCAATTTCAGAAGAATTATCACCATCAGAAATTGTTGAGGTATTAAATGAATATTTAACTGAAATGACTAAAATTATATTAGATAATGGTGGAACTATTGATAAATATATTGGAGATGCAATTGTTGCTTTTTATGGGGCACCAATTGAAGTAAAACATCATGAAAATAAAGCAATTTTATCTGTTATAGAAATGAATGAAAAATTGAAAGAGTTAAAAGAAAAATGGTCCATTGAAGATAGATGGCCTAATTCCATTAAACACATGAAGCATAGAGTAGGAGTTAATACTGGAAATCTTGTAACTGGAAATATGGGGTCATCTTTACAAATGAACTACACCTGTATGGGTGATGCTGTCAATTTAGCTGCTAGATTAGAATCTGGATCTAAATTTTGGGGTATAGATGTACAAGTTTCAGAAACTGTGTATAATGCCACAAAAAATAGCTATGTTTATAGAAATCTTGGATTGATTCGTGTAAAGGGAAAAAGTCAATCGGTAAATGTATATGAATTGATTTGTCACAAAAATTTTTTAGATAAGCCTTTAACAAAATTATTAGCTAAATTTGAAAGTGGTTACGAACAATATTTAAAACAAAACTGGGATGAAGCAATCAAAATTTTTAATGAATGCGCTCAATTGGAAGATATGTCAAGTTTAAATAGAATAACTAATCCCAGCTTAACTTATATAACAATTTGTAAAGAATTTAAAATTAAACCACCTAAAAAAAATTGGGATGGTACTTACAACTTTAAATCAAAATAATAAATGATTGATAAATTCAGTAAAATAACAAAAAGTAATTTAGAAACAGAACAGTTAGGGTTAAAATTTTCAAAAAAAATTTCCAAGGGTGATATTATAGCTTTAAATGGTAATTTAGGTTCAGGAAAAACAACTTTTGTAAAAGGTGTTCTTAAAGGGTTAAACTATGAATATGATGTAACATCACCAACCTATACCTTAATAAATGAATATCATGCAAATTTTAATGTTATTCATATTGATTGCTATAGGGAAAAAGATTTAAATAGATGGTTAAATATTGGTATCACAGATTATTTTGTTGATGATTATATTTTATTTATTGAGTGGTATGAAAATATTAAATCAATTCTTCCTAAAAACATAAATTTAATAAATTTTAAGATGATTTCTGAAAATGAAAGATTAATAAATTGTAATGAATAAAAATATTTTATCTATAGAAACTACTACAAACATTTGTAGTGTTTCACTTTTTTCAAATAATAATTTAGTTTCATTAAAAGAAGATGATAATCGAAATCATTCTACTATGTTAGGAAAATTTATACATGAAATTTTTGATAAAGAAAAAATTAAATTGATTGACATAGATGCTATTTCATTATCTATAGGTCCTGGTTCATATACTGGGCTTAGAATAGGTTTAAGTATGGCAAAGGGTTTGGCATATACATTAGATAAGCCAATAATTCCAATTGATACTATAGAAGCAATAAACTATTCAGTAAAGGATAAAAATTATTTTATTGTTATTCCAGCATACAAAGAATTTTGCTTCATTCAGGAATATCAAAATGGAAATAAAGTTAATGATATTCAATTTGATAATATTGATATTATAAAAAATAAGGATAATATTTATGGATATTTAGAGAACAATTTTGATTTAAAAATAAATCAAGTCTTACCATCTTCTATAAATATTGCTAAAGTTGCCTATAAAAATTTTGAAAAATATATTTGTCATGATATTAAATCAATCAAACCAAATTATGTTAAACCAATAAAATATAAAGAAATTAAAATGGATTAAATATGCCTGAATGGTTTAGAAGAAAAAGTCAAAATATTACAACAAAAACTAGAAGAGATACAAAAGAGGGTATGTGGGTTAAGTGTCCAAGTTGTGGTGAGGTAGTTTATAGTAATTTACTAAAAAATTCATTTAATTTATGCCCTAGTTGTAATCATCATTTTAATTATTCCTATCAAGATTATATTGATTTATTAATTGATGATGAGGATAAAATCTATATTGGAAAAGAAATTTTTTCTTCTGATCCGCTAAATTTTTCTAGTTCAAAGAATTATAAAGAACAGCTTGAAAAAGCTGAATCTAAAACGGGTATAAATGATGCTATAGTAGCTCTTCAAGGAAAAATAAATAATAAAAATATTGTACTTGTTGTACTAAACTTCAGCTTCATAGGCGGAAGTATTGGTTCTGTTATGGGTGAAGTTATAAGTAGAGCAATAGAGCATGCCAATGAAAATAAAATGCCCTTATTAATAATATCAGCTTCAGGTGGGGCAAGAATGCAAGAAGGAGCAATAAGTTTAATGCAGTTAGCTAAGATGAGCACAAAAATGTCTAAATTTTCTCAAGATGGTGGATTGTTTATATCCCTCTTAACAAATCCAACTATGGGAGGTGCAAGTGCTAGTTTTTCAATGCAAGGTGATATTATAATTGCTGAACCAAATGCTTTAATAGGTTTTGCTGGACAAAGAGTTATTAAACAAACAATTGGTGAAGATCTCCCAAAAGGATTTCAAAGATCTGAATTTTTATTAAAAAAAGGTTTTATAGACCATATCATTCCTAGAAATCATTTAAAAGATAAAATTTCAAAAATAATTAATTTTTTTTATGAGTAAAACTAAATTACAAACAGTTGCAGTAATAGATTTTGGTTCTCAATATACTCAGTTGATAGCAAGAAGAGTTAGAGAACTCAATATTTATTCAAAGATATTTAAACATGATATTTCTATAAATGAACTTTTAGAAAATAATATACAGTCTATAATTTTATCAGGTGGACCATCAAGTGTCTATGACAAAAATTCTCCAAAATTAAACAATAAAATTTTAGATATGGGAATTCCAATATTAGGTGTTTGTTATGGTCTTCAACTTTTAATTTATAATATGGGAGGCAAAATAAGTAAAGGAAATATTGGCGAGTATGGTAATGCAAATATTGAACATTATAGAAAAAATATTCTATTTAAAGAGGTTCCAACAACAATTAATGTTTGGATGAGCCATGCTGATAAAGTCGTAGATATATCAAAAGACTGGGAAATTATTTCAACTTCAAATAACAAAATTATTTCAGCTATATCACATAAAAGTAAACCATTTTATGGGGTACAATTTCACCCTGAAGTAACTCATACAGAATATGGGACTCAAATTTTATCAAACTTTCTATTTAAAGTATGTAATTTAAGAAAAAATTGGACAGCTGAAAATTTTATAAATGATTCAATTGAACAAATTAAAAATCAAGTAGGTAATCAAGAAGTTATATGTGGTCTTTCTGGTGGTGTGGATTCATCAGTTGTTGCTACATTATTACATAAAGCAATTGGAAAACAAAGCAAAGCTATATTTATAAATCACGGTTTATTGAGAAAAAATGAAGTTGATGATGTTCTAATTAATTTAAAATCAGGTTTAGGCATAAATATTAATTATTTAGATCAATCAGATATCTTTCTAAAAAAACTCAGTAAAGTTATCGATCCAGAGAAAAAAAGAAAAATTATTGGCGAGCAGTTTGTTAGATCATTTGAATCTGAAATATCTAATTATAACAATGTTAAATATTTAGCTCAAGGCACATTATATCCTGATGTAATTGAATCAGGTGGTTCAAAGCATGGTCCTGCAGTTACTATTAAGTCTCATCACAATGTTGGTGGATTACCTAAAGACATGAAATTAAAACTTTTAGAACCATTAAGAAATTTATTCAAAGATGAAGTTCGAGAAGTTGGTCGTAAATTAGGGTTATCCTCTATGGTAGTTGACAGACATCCATTTCCAGGTCCTGGTCTAGCTGTTAGAATAATTGGTGAAATAACAGATAGGAGAATAAAAATACTTCAAGAGGCTGACTATATTTTTATGAAAATATTAAAAGATACTAATGAGTATCAAAATATATGGCAAGCTTTTTGTGTATTAATACCGATAAAAACGGTAGGTGTAATGGGTGATTCACGAACTTATGATAATTTGATTGCACTTAGAGCAGTTACAAGTACTGATGGAATGACTGCAAAATGGTATGAATTCAAACCAGAAATATTAGATATGTGTTCTAATGAGATTATTAATAAAGTAAATGGTGTTAATAGGGTAGTTTATGATATTACTTCTAAACCACCTGGAACAATAGAGTGGGAATGATTAAAATTAACTTCTCTAAAATTTTTAACAATGAAATTGATGCCCAATTTCAAACTGAAAGTAATTTTTTAATTGACCAAGATATAGCAACCCCAAATCAAACGCATTCTTCAAATGTTAAGTTTGTAACTCAACCTGGATCTTATGATAATACTGATGGTTTAGTCACATTAAAAAAATACAAATTAAAATTAATGATAAAAGTTGCAGATTGTGTCCCTATTTATTTGTATGATTCAAAAAATCAACTATATGGACTAATACATTCAGGTTGGAGAGGTACTAAAAATCATATAATTTTAAATGCATTAGAGATTTTTAAAAAAAAAGGATGTTCAAATTTTAAAGATGTTAAAGTTTTTATTGGTCCACACATTAAAGATCTTTCTTATGAAGTAGATTGGGATGTAGCGCAATATTTTTCTTTTGTTTGTAAAAATAAAAAATCAAAAAAATGGCTATTAAGTTTAGAAAAAGAAATTATCTTTGATTGTATATCAGAAGGTATTTTGAATGAAAATATATTCGTTTCAGATATTTGCACTTTTAGATCAAAGGATTACGAAAGCTTTAGAAGAGATGGAGAAAAATCAAAACGTATGCTAGGAATATTAGGTTAATGGAAAATAATTTGTTTTATGTTTTAGCTTCTGGGATTATGCAAGGACTCACTGAGTTTTTACCTATTAGCAGTTCAGGTCATTTAATAATTATTAAAGAATTATTTAATTATGATGCTAAGGATTTTAGTTTTGAGATAATGTTACATTTAGGAACAGTTTTTTCAATTATAATTTATTATTATGCTGATTTAAAAAAATTGTTAAAACCTAATAAAGAAAATTTTAATAATATTAAATTAATTTTTTTAGCTTGTTTACCTGTTAGTATCTTTGGTTTATTTTTTAAAGATTTTATAGAATATAATTTTAATGATGTTAGTTATTTACCTTATACTTTCTTAATTACAACGATTGCATTATTTTTAACAAAATTTTTTAATGGAAAAAAAGATTTAACTGTTTATGTGGTTATTTTAATGGGTTTATTCCAAATATTAGCATTATTTCCAGGAATATCAAGATCAGGCATTACAATTTCAACTTTATTAATTATGGGAGTTAATAAAGAAGATGCTATAAAATTTTCATTCATTATGGCTATTCCTTTAATTATGGGAGCCGCATTATTAAATGGTAATTTTTCATTGAGTATAATTTCATTGATTGGTGTTTTTGTGTCATTTATTTTTGGGTGGATTGCTATTTATCTATCTAATATTTTATTATTAAACCAAAAATATTGGATGTTTTCTTTGTATTGTTTAGGTATATCAATAATTTTATTTTTTAAAATGGTTTAACTTATGAGTAAATTAATTTCATTAGGTCAAGCTATAAAAAAATTAAGATCAAATAATATTTCTAGTTCGTATTTTTTATATGGAAATGATATATATATGCAAGATTTTTTTCTTAATCAAATTAAGCAAATGACACCTGAATCACAAACATATCTATACCATTTAGGTTATGACAGTCAAGAAAATATATTTAATGAAATTTCAAATACTTCTTTATTTGATTCTCAAAAAACAATTGTTATTAAAAATATCAATAAATTTTCATTAAAAGCAAAAAAAGAATTGATTGATTTTGTAAAAAAAAATGAACATAATCATTGTTTAGTTTTTGTAAAAAATAATTATGATAGCAAAAATAAATTTATTGATTCTTTAATAAAACATTCAACTTCAATTGATGTTAGAACTCCATTTGAAAATCAAATGCTAGATTGGGTTAAATTTTTTACAAAACAAGAGAACTTAAAAATTGATTCAAATGAAATTCCCAAATATATTGAGCATTTTGGAAATAATATTTCTAATGTTATGAATTATATAAAAATTGATATACTATCAAAAAGTAATTCAAATACAAACAGGACATATCATTTATGGAATTTACAAGATTATCTAGGCAAGAAAGATTTAAATAAATCTATTGAAATTTATACATCATTGATATCAAATAGTAATTCAACTAATTTGATTTTAATTTATTTGCATAATTTTTATAAGGCTTTATATTTGAAGAAGTTTTATGGAAATGATTCTTTGCTAAACTTTAATTATACAATAAATAAAATTATAAAATCCAAAATACTAACATATTCTAGGAAATTATCAAAAAATGAAGTTGAAAATATATTGGTTGAAATAAATGATATAGATTTTTCATCAAAAAATGTAAGTCAAAATCTTGATAATCGAATGAAATGTTTAATAAATAATATATGTACGAGCTATTATGATCGATAAATCAGATGAAGAATTGATAAAAGAATTTCAAGATGGAAATGTTTCTGCTTACAATCATTTACTCTACCGATATAAAGATAGGCTATTAAATTACATTTATCAGTTTGTTCATGATATGGATTTAGCTGAAGACCTACTTCAAGATACTTTCTTAAAGCTATATACACATAAAAATTCGTATAAAAATATAGCTAAGTTTTCCACATGGATATATACTATTGCAGGTAATTTTGCAAAAACTGAATTAAGAAAAACAAAAAGAAGAAAAACATATTCAAATAGTGAATTAAAATATTCTGAAAATGAACTTATTGTTCCAGACTTTTCAAATGAAGCAGATAAAGAAATTATTGATAAGAGTTTAAGAAATGATTTAAGGTTGTGTTTATCTGAGTTACCATTAGATTTTAGAACAATAATAATTTTAAGAGATATTCAGGAACTTTCTTATGATGAGATAAGTATAATAATTGAACTTCCATTAGGAACAGTTAAATCTAGAATAAATAGAGCTAGATTAAAATTATATGAATGCTTAAATAGTAAAAAGGTTTTATAAAATGAATAAAGATTACAATACATTGATATCACAATATATAGAAGATGATTTAGATAAAGAGGTAAAAAAATCATTTGAAACATATATGAAAGAAAATCCAGAATTTTCAAATAAGGTTGATAAAATAAAAAATAATATTTTTCTTTTTCAAAGTCTACCAAAAGTAGAAACCTCAAAAACATTTTTAAGTAAGCTTGATTCTAAAATTAGTAACAATGAATCAAAAGAATTTTGGTTTTTACCAAATTTAAAAACAGCTTTTCCTCTTGGATTTTCGTTAATGATTTTATTTTTCATACTTATTAACTACGAATCAAAAGGTGATAATTATTTTGCTAAACAATCTAATTCTGAACAAAATTTAATTGAAACAAAAATTGATTCTTTAATTATTGATGATTTTGAAATAAAGAGAGTTAAAGGATCTAATATTAAAAAATAAAAATTTCCTTTAGTTTTTATATAGTATTTTCGTAGATTTACCGCTCAGAAAGAGGATTTTATGGCTAAAAAACAAACATTTGAAGATAAGTTAAAAAAAGGCGGAAAAAACTTAGTTAAAATTAAAGTTGTTCATGCCCTTGACCCTGAAAAAACAGGAAATATCAAGTTTAAAGAAAGAATGTATACAGTTCCAGAAGGTAAAAGTCCAGATCAGTTTGCCAAAGAATTGTTTTCTAAATAAATAGAATTCCAACACCTTCCTAAATAATTGGTTATGTTTTTCTATCAACTTAATTTAGTATAAACTTAATAAAATTTAATTATG
>CAZYFB010000023.1:0-15514 GCA_964646655.1 uncultured bacterium | reverse complement strand
ATTGAAAAATATGAAAAAGATTTAATTAGAGATAATATTATTGAAAGAATATCATACACTAAAAAAGATTTTGTATCTGAATATAATGCATATAATGGAAATGCTTACGGTTTAGCTAACACATTGTTTCAAACTGCAAATTTCAAACCAAATATTAAAGATAAAAAAATTAAAAATTTATATTACTGTGGCCATTTTACCGTTCCAGGTCCTGGGTTGCCACCATCACTTATATCAGGTAAGATTGCATCAGAATTATTAATGAAAAACTAAAAAATGAAAAATATATACGACAAATTATCCACAAATGTTTCATCTTCAGTAATGTATGAATATAGTACATCATTTTATCTCAGTACATTTTTACTATCTAAAAAAATGAAAGAAGCTATATATTCAATATATGCATTTGTAAGATTAGCTGATGAAATTGTTGATTCATTTCATGATTATGATAAAGAAAAATTATTAAATGATTTCCATAAAGAGTTTGATATATCTATTAAACAGAAAATCAGCCTAAATCCTATTTTCAATTCGTTTCAATCAACTTATCATAAATATAATTTTGAATATGAATTAGTTGATTGTTTTTTAAACAGTATGCGATTAGATTTGCAAAAACAATCATATGATAGCGACATGTTTTCAAAGTATATTTATGGCTCTTCTGAAGTAGTTGGCTTAATGTGTTTGAAAGTTTTTGTAAATGGTAATACAAAAAAATATAATCAGTTAAAGCCCTATGCAGTAAGTTTAGGTGCAGCATTCCAAAAGGTTAATTTTTTAAGAGATATTGATCATGATATCAAAACATTAAATAGAGATTATTTCAATTTAAATTCTTCAGAAAAAATAACAGAAGAGATAAAGAAAGAAATTATTTTAGACATTAAAAATGATTTTAAACATGCTTTGATTGGAATTAAATTGCTTGATAAAAATGTTCAATTTGGTGTTTACACTGCATATTTATTTTATCAAGAACTTCTTTCTAAAATCGAAATTATTGAAGCATCAGAATTATTTAAGAAACGTATTAGTGTCATCAATTATAAAAAAATCATTTTATTATTTAAATCCATTCTTAATATCAGTTTAAATTTAAAATTTTAATTTTTTTAAATGTTTTATGTAATTCTTATCTAATTTATTTAAATTTAGATATAATTATATAAAATATTTTTTAGAGGGAAAAATGACATATAGAAATATGAATACTATTCCGCTTGGGACTAAATTAAAATTAAAAAAAACTGGTGAAGTTGTTACTCTCGTTGACATATTTCATTATCCTACTACATTTAAGGTAGAGTATGATAATGGTCAATTTGACAATGTCAGGACTCATGCAGTAGAATTTATTGATGAATAATGTTTAGTAAAATCACAAAATTAACATGGATGATTAGGTTATTTGGCATATCTAAAGTAGCTATGATTGCCTATTGTAGACCACGTGTTATTTCTTTTGATGATAATAGATTAGAAATAAAAATACCATTAAAAAGACGAACAAGAAATCATTTAAATTCTATGTATTTTGGAGCTTTATCAGTTGGTGCTGATATTACAGGTGGTTTTTTAGCATTACCTGCAATACAAAATTCTAAAAGAAAAGTAGCGTTAATTTTTAAAGATTTTAATGCAAAATTTTTAAAAAGAGCTGAGTCTGATGTGCACTTTATCTGCGAAGATGGACAGGCAGTAAAAAAATTAGTTGAAAAAGCGATTGAAACTCAAGAAAGAGAAAATTTTAAATTAAAGATCTTAGCAAAATGTCCAAAGATTTCAAATGACATTGTTGCCGAATTTGAACTGACCTTATCCTTAAAAGACTATACCAACCGTTAAGGAGAATTCATTAATAAATTAAAAAATGTCATTGATTTTCAGGATTTGATGCTTTATAGAGTCCATGAAATTTTGTTAATTGCAAGTGAATATGATTCTTATATTCTTGAAGAAGATGGTAGATTGACTGAGCAAATCTTAGGTGAATATATTGGTATGAACTTAAGCTATGCTCCAAGACTTTGGAATGCCTCATCTGCAAGCGATGCCATGGATATGTTAAATAATAGATCTTTTGATTTAGTGATAATTATGCTTCGAATATCTGACATGAATCCAATCTCTCTTTCAAAAAAAATAAAAAAAAGTTATCCAGACAAACCAATTATTTTATTAGCGTTTGATGAGTCAGAGTTAGAACACATTCCACAAAACTATAATCAAACAATTGATAATATATTTATTTGGTCTGGTAACTCTAATGTTTTTCCTGCAATTATAAAATACGTAGAAGATAAAGAAAATGTTAGTAGAGATACTAAAGAAGGTGATGTTCGTTCAATTATCGTTATTGAAGATACACCAAGATATTATTCAAGTATACTTCCAATGTTATATAAATTAATTGTTTATCATACCAAAAAATTAATAAATGAAAGTTTAGATGATACTCAAAAACTTTTTCATTTAAGAAAGCGCCCAAAAATTTTACTAGCACAAAATTATGAACAAGCAGTTTTATATTTTGATAAATATCAAAAAAATTTATTAGGAATTATATCTGACATTAGATTTCCCAAATCAGGGATTAAGCATAAAAGTGCAGGAATAAAATTTTCAGAATATGCCCACTCAAAAGATGAAGGTATTCCAATTATTTTACAAACTACTGAGGTTATAAATTCACAAGATGTCTCTCACATAACAGATTTATTTTTAAATAAAAATTCATCAACATTGTATTACGATCTTAAAGATTTAATTATCAAAAATTTTGGATTTGGTAATTTTATTTTTAAAGATTCAAAAAGTAAATCAAAAATTATTAAAGCAACTAACATAGAAGAATTATATAAAGGTATTGAAATAATATCTACTGAATCTTTAGTGTATCATGCTTCGAGAAATCATTTTTCAAATTGGTTAGCTGTTAGAGGTGAATTTGATATTGCCAACCAATTTAGAAAATTAAAAAATTCTCATTTTGACCATACAGAAGATAGACGATTATATCATTTAGATTTATTAGAAAATGCTCTTAAAAATAGAAAAGAGAAATTTAAACTGGTTGATTTTAAACAAAAAAATATAGAAAGTTCAAATTTTTTAAGAATTGGTAAGGGTTCACTTGGTGGAAAAGCTAGAGGATTAGCTTTCCTAAATGAAAATATTTTTAAAGATAAAATTAATGAAAAATTTCCATCTTTAAATATTAAAGTACCAAGGACAGCGGTTGTTTCAACAGATTCATTTGATATATTTATGGATGAAAATAATTTATGGGAAATAGCATTAAATAGCACTGATAATGAAGCGATTTTAAATCATTTTATGAAGGCTAGATTATCTAAAGAAGTAATTAAATCAATTAAATCATTTTTAAAAACAATCAAATCTCCTTTAGCAATCCGTTCTTCAGGTCTATTAGAAGATTCACAATATCAACCATTAGCAGGAATGTATTCTACATTTATGATACCTAATTCTTCAGAATCCGAAAAAGAAAAGCTTAGCCAAGCATGTGAAGCAATAAAAAGAATTTATGCATCTACATTTTATAAAGCTCCTAAAACACTTTTATCACAATTTATTCAAAGACATGAAGAAGAAAAAATGGCTGTTATTATTATGGAAATGATTGGAAAAAATCATAATGATAGATTTTATCCAACTTTTAGTGGTGTTGCACAAAGTCATAATTATTATCCTGTATCACATATGCAAAGAAATCAAGGAATTGGTTTTGTTGCTCTTGGTTTAGGAAAAACAATTGCTGAAGGTAAAAAATCATTACGATTTTCTCCTTACTATCCTGATATTATTTCACAATTCTATTCAAGTAGTACGATGCTGGAAAATTCTCAAAATCAGTTTTTTGCTCTTAATTTAAAAAATGGTGATAATCCTATGATAAATGGTGAAAGTAAAAACTTATCTTTATACGATTTAGATATTGCTGAAAAAGATGGTGAATTAAAATATTTAGCTTCTGTTTTTGATACAAACGATAATGTTGCAAGAGATTCACTTAAAAATAATGGGCCAAGAGTTTTAACCTTTTCAGGAATTTTAAAATATAATCGTTTTCCATTAGCAGAAATTTTAAAATATTTTTTAGAATACGGACAGTCATCTTTAGGGTGTCCAGTAGAATTAGAGTTTGCTGTTAATTTAAACGAAAATAAGAAGGATGATTTTTCATTACTTCAAATGAAACCTATGACGATTAGTTCATTTAATAGATCAAAAATTGATGAGGATATAGACAAAGATTTATTGTTATGTAAAAGTAATATAGTATTAGGTGAAGGAATCATAAATGATATTAGAAATATTATTTATGTAGATTTAAAAGAGTTTGATGTATCTAAAACTAAATTGATTGCACATCAAATTGAAAAACTAAATGATAAGCTTGGCCCTAAAAATCCATACTTACTTATGGGGCCTGGAAGGTGGGGTTCATCTGATCAATGGTTAGGTATACCTACATCATGGGACCAAATTAATAATGCTAAAATTATTCTTGAGTTAAGTATAGAAGGTTTAGAACCTGACCCATCATTTGGAAGTCATTTTTTCCAAAATTTAACTAGCTTGCATCTTGGTTATTTTTCTTATAATAAAAAACAAACCATTAATGATATAAATTGGGATTTTATAAATAAATTGGATGTATTAGAAAGTGATGGGTGTGTAAAGTTACTAAAACTTCAAAAACCTCTAAAATGTATGATTGATGGAACTACAGGAAAAGGCATTATTTTTGAAAATTAAACTACTCCTTGATCAATCATTGAATCTGCAACTTTAATAAATCCTGCAATATTAGCACCTTTAACGTAATTAATAAAATCACCTTCTTTGCCATGCTCAGTACATTGACTATGAATATCTTTCATAATTTGATTTAATCTGTTATCTACTTCTTCTTTTGTCCATGAAATTCGCATACTATTTTGACTCATTTCTAAACCAGATACTGCAACACCTCCTGCATTTGCAGCCTTACCAGGTCCAAACAAAACCTTATTATTAATAAATTCATGTACAGCATCTGTTTCGGTAGGCATATTTGCACCTTCAGCAACACAAATACAGCCATTATTAATTAAATTTTTAGCATCATTAAGATTGATTTCATTTTGAGTAGCGCAAGGAAGTGCTACATCACATTTTATACTCCATGGTCTTTCACCTTCAATATAATCAGCTTCAAAATTACTTACGTATTCACTAATTCTACCTCGTTTATTATTTTTTAAATCCTTTACAAATTCTAATTTTTCAGTATTAAGACCATTTTTGTCATAAATAATTCCAGAAGAATCTGATAAAGTGACTACTTTTCCACCAAGTTCAATAACTTTTTCAGCAGCGAATTGAGCAACATTTCCTGAACCAGAAATAGCTACAACTTTTCCATCAAAAGATTGGTTCTTAGTTTTTAGCATTTCTTGAGCAAAATATACAGCTCCGTAACCGGTAGCTTCTGGCCTAATTAAGCTTCCGCCCCAGTTTAAACCCTTACCTGTTAAAACACCTGTAAATTCATTTCTAATTCTTTTATATTGTCCAAACATAAATCCAATTTCTCTTCCACCAACACCTATATCACCAGCTGGAACATCAGTATTTTGTCCTATGTGTCTAGATAATTCAGTCATAAAAGATTGGCAGAATCTCATCACCTCATTATCAGATTTTCCTTTTGGATCAAAATCAGAACCACCTTTACCACCTCCCATTGGCAATGTTGTTAAACTATTTTTAAACACTTGTTCAAAGCCTAAAAATTTTAAAATACTTAGGTTTACGGATGGATGAAATCTTAAACCACCTTTGTAAGGACCAATAGCAGAATTAAATTCAATTCTATAACCTTTATTAACTTGTATTGTTCCTTTATCATCTGTCCAAGGAACTCTAAACATTATAACTCTTTCAGGTTCAGTAATTCTTTCTAAAATGGAATTATATTGATATTGTGGATTATCATTAACAAAATCCCAAATTGATTCAATAACTTCATGAACTGCTTGGTGAAATTCAGTCTCATTTGGATTTTTTAATTTCACTGATTCTAAAAAATCATTTACACTAGCATACATAACGTAAACTCCAATATTTATTTATATAAAATTAACAACTTGTTACATACGAAAATTACGAAATAATGTGTAACTTCAAACAGTATTTATTGATAAAAAAAGATGATAAAAATAAAAAAATATTTCATAAACCAATCGTTAAACAATTCAGCTAGAACTTTATTTATATCTGTATTATTAACACTCTTTGTATTTTGGGGAATAAAAACATTTAGATTAGATGATGATTTAGTAAAGACATTTCCTCAAGATCTTCCTTCAAAAATAATATGGGATAGCATCGTAGATGAATTTGGTCAAACAGAATTTGTATTTGTATCATTTGGCAGATTAAATCATAATATATTAAATGATAAATATGCATTAAAGCAAAATCAGATATTTACAGATGCAGTTTTAGAAGATATAAAAGGTGTTGATAAAGTTATTTCTTTATCAACATACAATAAATTTGATGGAGATTCTGATTATTTAGATATTGGATTATTACAACCTGAAAACTTTTTGACTGACTTTGAAAATGATTCAATTATTGATACGATTTTAAAAGATATAAAATATTATTTTGATAAAAATCCAGAACAAAAACAACGTTTAGTTAGCACCAATAATGATTATTTAAATATAGCAATCAGACCAGTTGATAAATCTAAAGGTTATACTGATATTGTTTTACAAGTAAAAAATTTAGCAAATAAACATTTATCAGATTATGAAATTCATTATGCTGGGCAACCTTATCTTGCTGGAGAAACACCAGCATTAATTAAAAAAGATGTAACTATATTAATGTCAATAGGTGTAGTTATCATGTTTATTATTTTATTTTTGAATTTTAGAAGTATTTATGCTGTATTTTCAATTTTATTAACAATTATTTGTTCATTTTTAGTAATGCTAGGTTTTATGGGATGGATGAGATATCTAACTGGTAGTAATTTTTTTGATTTCACAATGATGAATACATCTATGCCCATCATTTTATTAACCATAGCTAATTCTGATGGAGTTCATATAGTTTCAAAATTTTTCAAAGAATTTAGAAGGTCTAAAAATCAAGAAAAAGCTTTAACAACAACTATGGATAGTTTAACTCAGCCTATTTTCCTTACATCAATTACTACTTCAGCAGCATTTCTTACTTTACTTTCTTCTCCACTTGACTATATGATAGGATATGCATTTGGTATTGCATTTGGTGTGATGTGGGCATTTTTCTTATCTTGTACAATGCTTCCTTCTCTAATATCTTTAAAAAAGTGGTCTTTAAAATCAAATGCTATATCTAAAGAAAGTTTAATTGAAAAATTAACAAATAAAATTGGTGAAATTGTTCACACTCAACCTAAAAAAGCATTGTTTGGAAGTTTGTTAATAGTAATTATATCAGCAATTGGTATATGGCTAATTAATGTAGAGGTTAATGTAATTAAGTTTTATAAAAAAGGAAACCCTATTAGAGAAAGCACGATTTTTATTGATGATAATTTTACAGGAACAATGAATCTTTCAATAAAACTTGAATCTGACATAACTGATGATGAAGGTATTCCTAACTATAATAATTATTTAAAAGTATATCAACTTCAAGAGTTTTTAGAAAGTAATGATCAAATTAGTATGACTTTTTCATTTGCTGATGTTTTAGGGCAATCTTACAAAGCATACACAAATTCTGATTCAGAATTTATACCTAGCGCAGATGAGTTAGAGGGCACATATACGATGTTAAGTATTAGTGACAAATCAGAAATTGAAGATGATCTAAATTCTCTTTTAGGTGAAAATTATGATGAAGATTTTTATGATTTAGATAAACTTCTTATTACAGCAATGATCAAAACAATTTCAACTGAAGAAATTCAAAAATTAATTTCACAAACAGAAGATTATATATCAAATAATTTCAATCAAGATAGTTCTAATTTATATATTTCAGGCTTATCAGTATTTATTAAAGATTTTGTAAATATTATTGTTCAATCATCAATGACAAGTATTTTTCTATCCCTAGTTTTAATATTATTTATAACCGGGTTATTTTTTAAATCTCTAAAATGGGGCATATTATCTATCATACCTCTTGGATCAGCAATTATTTTAAATTTTGGTTTAATGGGAATTTTTGGCATTGATTTAAATCATATGACTGCTTTATTATCATCTGTTATTATTGGAGTTGGCGTTGATTTTTCGATTCATTATATATCGGAATATAGAAGAAACATAATTAATGATTTAGATCAAAATAAGATCAATTTAAGGACATCAAAAGATGTTGGCTATCCTATCTTACTTGATGTTTTTTCAAATATGGGTTTTATTGCCTTATTATTTTCTATCTTGATTCCAATGAATCATATGGGTGGTTTAATGGTATTTGCAATGATATCAACATCATTTGGTACATTAACTATACTTGCTAGTTTGATTAACATTCTTAAAATTAAAAGGATATAATTACATGAAATTTAATATATTTATTTTTATCATAATTTCCAGCTTTCTACATTCAAATACATTGAGTGGTTACGACCTAGCAAAACTTATGGATGAAAAAAAACAACCCTTAAGCTCCAAAACAGAAATTTCTATGAAACTTATCAATTTGAAGAAAGATAGAATTAAACAAAAAGATATGGTATCTGTAACAAAAGATGATGGAAATAAAATGCTTCTATTTTTTAAAACTCCTAAACGAGATAAAGGTGTTGGTTTTTTAAAAATTGAAGATTCCAATAATGATAAGTTAAGTTTATTTATTCCAAAATTAAAAAAAATAAGAAGGATATCATCATCCAATCAATCTGATTCATTTATGGGTTCTGATTTAAGTTTTGAGGATATGCTATCTAGAGATTTGGATGATTATAAGTACAGTATTATTTCTGAGTCAGATTCAATGTATGTTTTAGAATCAATAAGTAAAGATATCGAAAGTGAATATTCTAAACATGTATCATGGATTACAAAAGAAGATTTATTGATTAAAAAAGAAGAGTCTTATGATAAAAAAAATATGTTATTAAAAAGTAAATCATTTAAACAGGTAAAAATGAAAGAATATCATATAATTTCTGAAATTGATGTTACTAATATCCAAAAAAATCATAGAACTGTTTTAAATATTAATACACTAGAGGTTGATGGCAATATAAGTGATGATACATTTAAAGAAATTAATTTAAAGAGATCAGATAAGTTTATTAATTAATGACTCAGGATAGTAAACTACAAAGTTTTATAGCTAACCCAAACTTATCATTATGGAAATTAACTATTCCAATGGCCGTTGGATTATTTGTTAACTCAATCTATATTTTAGTTGATACATATTTTTTAGGAAGTAAAATTGGAACATCAGCTATTTCTGCATTAGGTTATGTGATGCCATTTTATTTTATCATTATGGGAATCACTTTTGGTCTTGCTGCTGGAACCACTACAATGGTTGCTCAATACATTGGAAAGAAAGATAAACAAAGAGCAGAATTGGTTGCCCAAAATAGCATTTTGATCGCATGTTTTTTATCTATTCTGATAATTACTTTTACTTTTTTTCTAGGTGAATTTCTTTTAAAAATGCAGGGCATTGGATCTGATATTATTACATTAGCATTAGATTATTTTTATGTAATGTCATATGGGTCAGTTTTTTTAATATTTAGCATTTTTATACGAGGGATATTAATAGGCGAAGGTGAATCTATGTTACCAATGTGGGCTTTAGGTATTGGGACTATTTTAAATATTTTATTAGATCCATTTTTCATTGACTTTTATGGTATTCAAGGTGCGGCATATGCTACGATTATCAGTCAAATAATTGTTGTTTTAATATTTTTATATTTTATTTATATAAAAAAAAATACTTATATAAAGTTCTATTTTAATCAACTCAAATTTGATTTTGTAATTTGGAAAGAGATTTTTAACATAGGTATTCCTACATCATTATCTATGCTAATTATGTCAATAGGTTTATTTATTATGAATTCAATTTTAATTGAAGATTCTCATGTAGCTGCATATAACTTAGCAAATAGAATAGAAAATTTTGTATCCTTAACTTTGATAGCCTTGTCTAGCTCTCAAGTTACTATTTTAGGTATGTTTTATGGAGCAAAAAAATATGACCTTATTAAGCCAATGGTTCAATATACAATGAGATGGTCTGTCTTCATAGGTTCTTTTTTTTCTATTTTATTATTTTTATTTATTGAAGATATTACACCTTTATTTCTAACAGCATCTTCTATAGATGAAATAGAAATGTCAGATAAAGCGATTAAAACAACTATTAATTACTTCTACGTAATGATTTTTGCATATCCATTTATTGGCATTACTATGGTATCAACAAGAGCTATGCAGGCTATAGGAAAAGCATGGCCTATGTTGGCTACTGCTTTATTTAGAGTTTTAGTTTTACAATGCTCATTATCATATTATTTTATCAAGGTTCTAAACAAAGATATCAATTGGGCATGGTATGCTATAGGAAGTGCATGCATTTTATCAGCTTTTTTTGCTTATTCAATGCGTGTATATTTTTATAATAAATTATATAATAATTTAAAAGGAATTTAAATGGAAAAAGTATTTGTTAGTGGTGGTTCAGGATATATTGCGTTACATTGTATAGCCAAACTAATTCAAAAAGGATTTTATGTTAAAACATCACTAAGAACTATCAGTAGAGAAAGTGAAATTATTGAAAGTTTAAATAAAGTTATTGATTGTTCAAATAAAATTGAATTTTGTGAATTAGATTTAACAAAAGATGAAGGTTGGGATAATGCAATTAAAGGGTATGATTATGTTTTACACGTTGCATCTCCGTTAATGCTTGGATATCCAAAAAATCCAGATCACATAATAAATCCTGCAGTTGATGGGCTTAAACGTTGTTTAAAAGCTGCAATAAAAAATAAAGTAAAAAGATTTGTTATGACATCCTCATTTGCTGCGATTGGTTCAGGATTTAAAAATAAAACTGAATTTTGTGATGATGATTGGACCGAATTAAATAACCCTGATTTTGATCCTTATAAAAACCATATTTTTGCTTACTCATATAGCAAAACATTGGCGGAAAAAACATTGTGGGATTATATGGATTCATTAAAAGAAAGCGATAGAATTGAAGTTTGTACAATAAATCCAACGGTTGTAATTGGTCGTTCATTATCTAATGATATGGGTGGCTCTAATTTAGCAATAAGAAAATTATTAGATGGATCTATGCCTTTTTCTGCAAATTTTGGTATAGATTTAGTAGATGTTCAAGATGTGGCTGAAATGCATATAGAAGCGATGATCAATAAAAATGCTAATGGTAAAAGATTTTTATTATCATCACAAACATTGTGGTATTCAAAAGTCTCAGAAATTTTACGTTCAAATGGATTTAAAAAAGCGCCAAGATTTGCTGCACCAAACTTTATAATTAGATTATTTGCAAAATTTGATACAGAAGTTCGTTTAATTTTGGATAGGTTAGGTGTCAAATATAAATTGAGTACAAATAATGCAAATGATATTTTAAAATGGAAACCAAGAAATGTTGAAAATTCTATAATAGAAACAGCAAAGCAATTTTATGCTTTAGGAAAGGTTAAATAAATTTAATTATTTATTTTTGAGCCTTTGTTTCTTTCGCTCTGTTCTATTTTTTGGGTCAGGGATAGGTATGGATGTAAGTAACTTCTTAGTATAATCATGTTGAGGATTTTTAAAAATATCTTCTGAATTTCCAGATTCAACTAAATTTCCTAAATACATTACTCCAATATCAGATGAGATATGTTTTACGACAGATAAATCATGCGCTATAAATAGAATCGTTAAATTAAATTCTTTTTGAAGGTCCATCATTAAATTTATAACTTGAGCCTGTATTGATACATCTAAAGCTGAGACAGGTTCATCAGCAATGATAATTTTTGGTTCAGTAGCTAAGGCTCGTGCTATTCCAATACGTTGCCTTTGCCCACCAGAAAATTCATGAGGATATCTCATTTCTTGTTCAACTGATAATCCAACTTTTTTTAATAGCCACCTTACTTTTTCATCTTTACTATTTTGTGATAGGTCTGTATGAATATCTAATGGTTCACGAATAATATCTTTTACTATCATTCTTGGATTTAAAGAAGAAAAAGGATCTTGGAATATCATTTGCATTTTAGGCCTATATTTAATTAATTCTTTTTTTGATAGAGACATTATATCTATATATTGACCATCTTCATATAATAGAACTTCACCATTAATACGTGCATCAGGTGCAGTGAGGTTCAATACATTTAAAATTGCTTTTCCAAGAGTAGATTTACCTGAACCAGATTCACCAACAATTCCTACAGTTTGACCCTCTGGAATATCTATTGATAAATTTTTAACAGCGTGTACACAGCTAACTTCTCTTTGTAAAATACCTCCGAATAATGGATATTCAACATTTAAATTTTTTATTTTTAAAATTGGTTTATTCATTCAGTAAATCCTTATTACATCTAACAAAGTGGTTAGGCTTTGCTTCGTAAAGTTCATAACTTAATTTTGTACCTTTACATGCACATTCTTGAGGATCAAATCTATTGCAAAATTTACATTCATCCCCCATATCAATAAATGAAGGAACCATTCCCCTTAAGGCATATAATCTTTCTGCTTTTGTATCTAAATGTGGAATAGATTTCATTAAGGCTTTTGTATAGGGATGAAGAGGATTTTCAAACAATTCATCTACTGGTGCAATTTCTTGAATTTCACCACCATACATTACAATTACTCTATCACAGGTTTCTGCTACTACTGCTAAATCATGTGTGATAAGCAAAATAGCTGCCTCTTTTCTTTTATCTTTTAAGTCCATCATTAAATCAAGAATTTGAGCTTGAATTGTAACATCTAGAGCTGTTGTTGGCTCATCAGCAATTAATAAGCTTGGATTACATTGTAGAGCCATTGCTATCATTACCCTTTGTCTCATTCCTCCGGAAAATTGATGAGGATATTCATTAATTCTTTGTTTTGGCTCAGGAATTCCAACAGCAGTTAATATTTCAATACTACGTTTTGTTGCTTCTTCTTCAGATAAATTTTCATGTTTAATAAGGACTTCATTCATTTGTACACCAATTTTGAGAACTGGATTTAGTGAAGTCATAGGCTCTTGAAAAATCATTGCAATATCTTTACCACGCACTTCTCTCATTTCATCGTATGATAATTCAAGTAAATTTTTATTTTGATATAGTATTTCACCACTTACAATTTTTCCTGGAGGGTTAGGTATTAATCTATTTATAGATAATGATGTTACAGATTTTCCAGAGCCAGATTCGCCTACAATGCCTAATACTTCACCTTCATAAATATCAAAGGATACATTATTTACTGCCTTTACTGTTCCTGCTTCAGTATAGAAATAAGTTTTTAAATTTTTAACTTCAATTAATTTTTTATTCATCACCTTAATCTCGAATAAACCTTAGGATCAAACGCCTCTCTAATAGCTTCACCAATAAATGTAATCATAAAAAGTGTAATAGTCATGGCGATAATTGGAAATACCAACATATGCCAATTATCTAAATTTTCTAAAGCTTGCTTCAAAATTTCACCCCAACTAGCTGCAGGAGGCTGTAATCCATACCCTAAAAGATCTAGCATATTTAAAGTTGATATATAACCTATAATTGCAAAAGGTGCAAATGTAATAATAGGTGTTAAAGCATTAGGCAGAATATGTTTAAACATAACTTGTTTATTTGAAGCTCCCATTGATACAGCTGCAGATACATAATCTTTAGCTTTTTCTCTATAAAATTCACCTCTAATAAAATATGATATTCCTATCCAACCAGATAAAAAAACCAAAATTGATGCTAAAATAAATAAGTTAGGCTGCATAAATCCAGATAAAATCATTACAATAAATAGGAATGGAAGGGCACTAAATGTTTCCATAATTCTTACTCCAAATAAATCTACTCTACCACCAAAATATCCAAGTGTACCTCCAATAATAATACCAATAGAGTAAGATAAAATAGTACATATTACTGCAAAGGTAATTGATACTTTAAATCCATCTATGACTCTTGCAAAAACATCCCTTCCTGTATTATCAGTTCCAAGTAAATGGCGGCCACCAAAACCATCTGGTTTGGTAGGTGGATTATTTTGTGTCCAAGCACCATCATTATTTTGATCAGTAAAAGGCTCTCCAAGATTATATTCTCCATCATTGTTTAAATCTTCATAAACTTCATCAAGCTCATCTTTTAAATCTTCATGTGGATGATATGGATAAAGTGGCATGATAACAAAATTTCCGCTATTATTCTTTTCGCAAGTTTTATCCAAGACTCTAAAATCAACTTCAAATTTATTTGTAATCTGATTAAAATATTTTGATTCATAAATTGGGTAAGACAAACCAGGAATGAAATCTAATAAATCCCATATTGCTGGAAAGAAATATTTGTATTTATCATTAAATGGTTCACCTATATCCCAAAGGTTATTATAATTTAAATCTTCAAATTTTTCACCTTTATCATACTGATTATTTGCATAACCAACAATTAAAGGTTTATCATTAACCCACAAAGGAGTCAATAATGATAAAATATAAAGAGATATTATAGAAATTAATGAGTAGTATCCTCTTTTGATTGACTTAAATCTGTTAATTCTTTTTTGAAGAATTGATTCTGATAGGTTGTTATTCATTATTTAAATCTTATTCTTGGATCTATGAGCGCATAACATAAATCAGAAATTAAATTACCAAACAGTCTAATTAAAACACCAATAACAAGAAATCCCATTATTATACCATAATCTCTTGTTCCAATAGCTTTGAATGTTAACAGGCCAATTCCATCTATACCAAATATTTTTTCTATTAGGTAAGAACCAGCCAAAAATAAACCTATTGTATTACCAATACCTGTTGCCAATGGAATAAGAGAATTTCTAACAGCATGAAAAAAGATTACTTTTTTTTCTGTTAAACCCTTAGCAAAAGCTGTTCTCACATAATCTTGGCTTAGGTTTTCCATTAGTGAATTCTTCATTAGTATTGTTAATGTAGCAAAAGATCCAACCATATAAGCTATAATTGGTAAAAAGGCATGTTTAATTTGACCAATCCATTTTCCAAACAAACTCAAATTTTCCCAATCTTCAGGTCGCCACCCTCTACTAGGTAAAATAGGGGTATCAAAAATATTTGAAGTAGCAAACATTGAAAGTAACATGGCTGCAAGGGCATATGCAGGTATTGAATAACCTAAGAATACAATAAAGCTTGAAAGAGTATCAAATCTTGAACCATGCTGAAGTGCCTTCATAATTCCTAGTGGTATGCATAC
>CAZYFB010000022.1:0-15793 GCA_964646655.1 uncultured bacterium | reverse complement strand
GCTGAAGTGCCTTCATAATTCCTAGTGGTATGCATACTATATATACTAAGAAAAAACTAGTTAAACCAAAAAATGCAGATATGTGCAACCTATTCCATATTAAGGTTCCAACACTTTCATTATGTTTTTCTGAATGGCCTAAATACCCCGTAAATATTCCTTGCCTTTTTTTAAGTGATATGCCAACCATATCATTTTCCATAATTTTGGCAACATCCCAATTTGATTCTAATAAATAGTGTTCATTATAATTACTACTTTCACTATCAACTAAATCCCAAAATTCATCTTCGTTAGGTAAAATTTCATAATTATCATTCCATTTAAAATCTGTACCTTCTTTACCTTCATAAATTTTATACTGGTCATTATCCTCTAAATTGACTATAATCCATTTTTGTAGTGAAACAGGGGCATATTGTCCTTGACCTAGATTCTCAATTGTATACCTAAAAGGAACTCCCCATTCAACTTCTTTATATTCAATTTCCTTTTCAGCAAGCCCAAGCCAAATTAAATATCTTTTCCAAATGGGTCGATCCAATCCATATTGTCTTCTTAACTTTTCTAACACATCTTCAGATATTTCCATTGAATTATTTTCACTACCACCAGTTGCCGCTCCACCTTCACCGCTAGCCATTTGAGCCATTTTTATCTGCTTTACAGCTTGCTCAAATGGACCATCTGGAACTGATTGTAAAATATAGAATACAAGCAGAGTACTACCAAAAAAAACTGGAATCATAAGGATTAATCTTCTGATAATATATTCAAACATAATTTATTTAATTCGATTCCAGTGATCAATGATAGTAGGTTCAATTTTAAGGCTCGAATTATTATCTCTAGCTATCTTAAGATTATTATCTTTAGATTTATCTACCCACCAATGAGAAATAGGTGTTCTCCAATCTCCGACATATGTAATGCCAGATTCAGGCATACCAAATTTATACCAATATAACATTCTTGCACCATATGGAGATGTCCACCCAAGTGCATAATGGTATGAATTTACTGCAATACTATCAATTTGATGAGCTAGTGGCACCCTTTTTTTTGCATCCCATTCAGCATTGTAAGCTTCTATTAATTTATCTAGTTCTGGATATGCCATTGAAGTGATATTTGTAACTTCAACTTCGTCAGCATACTTAGAATGCATCAAACCCTCAGGTGATGGAAAAAATCCACCAGTCCAGCCTTGACCTGTGACTTCATATTCTTTTTTCATTGTTTTTGAAAATTTTGCTGAGCCATCTACTTGTTTAAAATTCATTTTTATTCCAACATTTTTTAAATCTTCTTGAAAGGTTGTATAAATTCTATCACCACCTGGAGCAATTAAAAATTCAAATTCAAAAATTTGGTCCTCATTATTTGTTAACCATTGCTGACCATCTTTTCTTACCCAGCCAGCCTCATTAAGAAGTGTTAAAGCTTTTTGAGGACTAAAATCTAACATAGGGTTATTAGGATTTGCATAAGGAGTTCCATAAAAGTAGGTATTTAATCTTACATATTCATCAAAAAATAGTCTTTTATTTAATTTATCTACATCGAAAAGATGGGTAAATGCTTTTCTTATTCTAATATCATCAAATGGTTTTTTCTTTGTATTGAAAACAATACCTGATGGTCCTTTTGGTAGAAAATTAAAAATTTTAATTTTTTGGACCCATCCATTTTTAATTTCATTATATTTTTCGCTATTGAATCTTTCTACCCACCATTGAGCTCTTGACCATGGATAGATATCGTAATCTCCATTAAAAAAACTAATTACCTGCTGATTCTCATCTTCAATAAAAATAAATTTAATTTCATCAAAATTATAAATTCCAACATTATCAGGATTGTTTTTAGCCCACCAATCATCTCGGCGCTTCATAATAATATATCCTTCATTACCTTTTTTTGAATTAACTCTATCGTATTCATAAGGCCCTGAGCCTGGCATAAAATTAAAGTCATATTTTTCTATATATCCAGCACCATCAACTTTATCAAGATAGGTTGAAGGCATTACAGTTAGCGAAGCAAAATTTCTAAAAGTTCTCCAATCTTTCTTTTTTGCTGTCACTTTAAATGTGTATTTTGATTCAGCCACAGGAATATCAAACAAGTCATCCCAAAACCCAGCTACATTTGGGTCTTGATGACCATCATCAATCAACAATTTAAATGTTGCAATTACATCTGCAGAAGTAACATCTTTACCATCTGCAAATTTTGCTTTTGGATTCAATCTAAACCAATAGGTTAGAGAATCAGAAGATACTTTCCAATGAGTAGCTAAATTAGGAGCCCACTCCAAGCGTTCATAATCAAATGATAATAATGGCTCATATTGTAGACCGCCTAATAATCCATTAATTTGGTTTCTAGAATCTTTACCTATATCTCTAAATGTTGAAGGATATTCTTCACCTCCCAAAATAGTTATCATACCACCTTTAGTAGCATTTGGACTTCCACTTGGAAAAACATTTTTATTTGTGATCCAACCCTGCTTTTCAAGCTCATCAACTGATAATTCATTAGTACTATTTTTTGTTTTAGAACCACCTTTTCTTTTGATTTTAGCGTACGCCGTATCAACAAAAAAAGATAATAGCAGTAAATTGATAACTACATATTTCAAATATTTAAACATAAAATCCCCCAAAATAAAGACTCAAATTTTCTTGAATAGGTTTGTAATTTACTGAAAATAACTATACAATTAAATAAAATAATATTTTTTTAAGGCATCCAAAGATTGTTAAATTTAAGGTATGGAAAAAATCAATTTAAAATCAATTTATAATCAACTCAATGTAAATGCTGAATGGTTTGGCATAAGAAAAGTTATTGAATCTAATACTTACAGAATGATTAGAGATGGAAATCCTCAGGCAAATAGCACAGGTATCTCTCATGGAATCATGGTGGAAGTTTTAAAAAGTGGACAATTTGCTTATGCAGCATCAAGTGACATGTCTATCGAAAGCATACAAAAAGCAATAGATAAGGCTATAATCATTGCTGAATCATCATCCAAAAACCCATTATTTAATTTTACTAAAGATGTAAGACCTAGTAATCAAGGTCACTACAAATCTCAAAGAACAGATACTGATATCGCCTTAAAAGATTTAAATGATATTTTAAGGAAATCATATGATTCATTAAAAGTTTCTGATAAAATTGTTAGTGCAAGTGCTATGGCACGAATAACTGAAACAAATTATCAATATTTATCATCTGATGGAGCAGATATTGAACAAGATTTTTTAATCATTGGAAGCTCATTTGATGCAATTTCACAAGATAATGGAATTACACAAAGAAGAACAGATAATGGTAGAGGTAGAATGTTTCAGTCTGGTTATGAAGTTTTTGATGAATTAGAGTTAGTTAATATGTGTACTAGAATTGGCAACCAAGCTGTTGAATTACTTTATGCTGATGAATGTCCAACAGAAAAAACAAATTTAGTTTTAGCACCTGATCAAATGTTATTACAAATCCATGAAAGTATTGGTCATCCTTTAGAAGTAGATAGAATCCTAGGTGATGAAAGAAATTATGCTGGATGGAGCTTTGTGAGAGAGCAAGATTTCGGAAATTTAAAATATGGATCTGATATAATGAACATTACCTTTGACCCAACTGTAAAAAATGAATTAGCATCTTATGGGTTTGATGACAGTGGTAAAAAAGCTGAAAAAGAATACATCATTAAAGATGGAGTTTTATTGCGTGGATTAGGTGGAACAGAATCTGAAAAGAGATCAGGGATTAAAGGAGTGGCAAATTTTAGAGCATGCTCTTGGAATCGCCCTCCAATTGATAGAATGGCAAACCTTAACTTAGAGCCTGGAGATAGTACTTTTGATGAAATCATTTCATCTGTTGAAAAAGGTGTATATATGGAATCAAATCGTTCATGGTCAATTGATGATTATCGAAATAAATTTCAATTTGGATGTGAATATGGTAAGTTAATAGAGAATGGTAAACTTACAAAAACTGTAAAAAACCCTAATTACAGAGGTGTAACAACACCATTTTGGAATAATCTAAATAAAGTTGGCGATCATTCTACTTTTGAAGTTTTTGGTACTCCAAATTGTGGTAAGGGAGAACCAAATCAATCAGTTAGAGTTGGGCACGCTTCTCCAACATGTTTATTTAATAATATTGAAGTATTTGGAGGTGCATAGAATAGATGGAACAATTTTTTAAAGAATTATCGAAAAATATAATTGCTAAGATTGATAACGCTGAAGATTTAATGTTAAATTTTTGGGGAGAAGATAGTCATTTTACAAGATTTAATCAAAGTAAGGTTAGGCAAAATGGTTTTGTTTCTGATGCCACCTTATCTATTACCCTAATTTCAAAACAAAGAACATGCTCGGTGTCTTTTTCATTATCAAAAAATTCAAATATTGATTTATCTACAGCTTTAAATCATTTAGAAAAATTAAGAAATGATATTACTTTTTTACCAGAAGATCCATTTATTGTTTTTCCAAAAGAAGGTCAGTCAAGCTCTTCTTCAAAAGAAGGTTTGCTTCTTCCAATAGAGAAAGTTGTTGATTCAATATCTCCAGCAATTAAAAATGTAGATTTAGCTGGTATTTGGGCATCTGGAAATATTTTTGTCGGTTATGCAAATTCTAAAGGTTTATTTCATTGGTTTTCAACTGATTCTTTTTCATTCGACTATTCACTTGTAACTGAGTCAGAAAGAATGGTAAAGGATACATTTGCCGGTACAGATTTTAATTTAGATAAATATAATTCTTTTATGAAAAATTCCATTAATCAACTTGAGTTACTTAATAAAGATTCAATTAAATTAAATCCAGGTGATTATAGAACTTATATAGCACCTGCTGGCGTATCAGATTTACTTGGCATGTTTTCTTGGAATGGATTAAGTGAAGGTGCAATCAGAAGAGGTCAAAGTGCATTTTTAAAAATGAGAAATGATAATGTTAAATTATCTCCATGCTTTACATTAAACGAAGATTTTTCAACCGGCCTAACTCCTATGTTCAATGATGAAGGTGAGCTTGCAGTTAAAAATTTACCATTAATAAATGATGGGATTTTAAAAAATACACTCATTAATTCACGAACCGCCCAAGAGTATAAAATTGATTCAAATTTTGCTAGTGGCTATGAAGGTTTACGTTCACCTGTTATGAGTACAGGTAATTTGTATGAAAATGAAATTCCTAAAAAAATTGATCAAGGCGTATTTTTAAATAACCTCCACTATTTAAATTGGAGTGATAATGTTGGGGGCAGAATTACAGGAATGACTCGTTATGCTTGTTTTTGGGTTGAAAATGGAGAAATTGTTGCACCAATAGAAAATATGAGATTTGACGATACTATTTATAATATTTTTGGTAAAAATTTAGAAGCTGTAACAGATCAATCGCAGTTTATACCAGACACTGGAACTTATTCAAGTAGATCTTTTGGAGGTACTGAGTGTCCAGGCATATTATTAAATTCTTTTTCACTTACCCTGTAGAATAGCTTCATTTGCAAGTTCATCTGCACGTTCATTTTGTGGGTGCCCAGAATGTCCTTTAATCCATTTCCAATTAATTTCATGTTTTGCAACTAACAGGTCAAGTTCTATCCATAATTCTTTATTTTTTACTGTTGATTTCTTGGAAGTTTTCCATCCATTTTTTTTCCATGAGAGAATCCATTCTGTAATTCCATTTTTAACATAATTAGAGTCAGTGGTAATAGTTATTTTACAATTTCTATTTAAACATTCAAGCGCCTTTATAACGGCTGTAAGTTCCATAATATTATTTGTTGTATTTTCAGAATAACCTTTTATTTCTTTTTTGGTATTTTTATACTCTAAAATTGCTCCCCAGCCACCTATACCTGGATTTCCTTTACATGCCCCATCTGTAAAAATATTTAATATTTCATTTTTATTATTCATTATTATCCTCATAAATCAATCTCATTCCATCAAGTGTGAGATTGGTTTTTAATTTATGCTTAAATGAAAGTTTGGATGAAATTAATTTACTAAATCCTCCTGTTAAAATTATATCTAATTTAACATTTAGCTCTTTTTCAATATTATAAATCATACCTTCTATGGAATATAATGAACCATACATAACTCCAGATTGAATATTAGTTAAAGTATTTTTACCAATTATTTTATCTGGAAAATCAAACGTAGTTTTTTTAAGAAGTGAAGCTTTGTTTATTAAATGATCTGCTGAAACTTTAATTCCTGGTGCTATTACACCACCAATAAATTCTTGTTTATCATTAATAATATCATATGTTGTTGCTGTCCCAAAATCTAAAACTAAACAATTATTAGTTGTTATCTCAATTGCTGCTCTTGAATTACATATTCTATCATTACCAACTTCGCTTGGGCAATCCACACTTAACATTATTTTATTACAATTTTTGTAAGATATTAAAAATGGATTAACTGATAGATGTTTTGTAATGATATTTGAAAATGATTTTGTTTGTCTTGGCACTACAGATGATATGGCAATTTTTTTAATATTAAATTTAGCTAATTTTTTTAATTGATATTCAAATTCTAATTCATTATTTAATCTTAAATTGATTATATATTTATTATCATCATATAATCCTAAAACAGTATTTGTATTACCTATATCAATAGCTAAAATCATATTTGAACAATTCCACTAGAAAAAGTTAAAATTTTATTATTAATATTTATAATTGCCTCTCCATCTTCATTTATACCTTCAAATATACCAGTGATTAGATTGCCATTTGAGTTAAACTTAATCTTATGATTTATATGTTGGCAATTATCTAGCCACTTTTCAAGAATAGTTTTTTTCTTTTCTTTAATAACAATTTCAAATTCACTTATTATTTGTGCTAACAATTTTTCCAAATTAATTTTTTCTTTAGTTTCAGAATATAATGAAGTACCTATTTTTGATATTTCATTAGAGAAATCATTTTTATCTTGGTTAACATTCAGGCCAATACCAATAATATGAAAATTAGTATTTGATTCTATTAATATACCACCAATTTTTTTATCATTTAATATTATATCATTTGGCCACTTTATTTTACAATTAATTTTTAATTTTTTTTTAAGTGTATTGACAATCACCATACTAGTTAATAAAGATAAAATATTTTGATTTTTAATCTGCATTTTATCTAACATAATAGTAAATGTTAAGCTTTTATTAGGATTTGAAAACCATTTATTATTTCTTCGTCCTCTTCCTTTTGTTTGATTATAAGTTAAAATAATATGCCCATGAGTTGGATCTGGGCAATTTTTTGCTTCATCATTTGTAGATTCAGTATTATTTAAATATTTGAAACTTCTTCCTAAAATTTTCGATTTTAGGTTTTCTTCATAAATCTTATAATCAAACATTTCAACCTTTGTGTTCACCAAAAATATCTCTAAGAGTATTAGAAATTTCTCCTAAAGTTGCATTTGCTTTAACAGATTCAATAATTAATGGAAAAATATTATCTCCATTTTCTGCTACTTGTTTCAAATTTTTCAATGAATTTAAAACAGAGTTATTATCTCTATTTTTTTTAAATTTTGTTAGATTTTTTATCTGTTGATCAACAGCTTTTTGATCTATTTTCTGTATATCGTTATATGGAATTTTTTCAGTTATAAATTTGTTAACACCAACTTGAATTTTTTCTTTAGCATCAATATCTTTTTGAAAATCATAGGCACTATCAGCAATTTTATTTTGCTGGAAATTTTGTTCAATTGCATCAACAGCACCACCTAAGTTATCAATTTCTTTTATTAGCTTAAATGATTCTTTTTCAAGTGTATCAGTTAATTCTTCAATCAAGTAAGATCCAGCTAAAGGATCAACAACATCAGCAACACCTGATTCAAAAGCAATAATTTGTTGTGTGCGTAATGCAAGCAGTGCTGAATCTTCATTTGGAAGTGCCAAAGCTTCATCTCTACTATTGGTGTGTAATGATTGTGTTCCACCCAAAACAGCTGCTGTAGCTTGGAGGGTTGTTCTTACAACATTATTATCAATTTCTTGAGCTGCTAATGTTGATCCAGCAGTTTGTGTATGAAATCTACAAATCATTGATTTGTCGTTTTTTGCATTAAATCTTTCTTTCATAATTTTTGACCAAATTTTTCTAGCTGCTCTAAATTTTGAGATTTCTTCAAAAAAATGGTTATGACTATTAAAGAAAAAACTAATTCTTGACGCAAATTTATCAACATCTAATCCTTGCTTTATTGCTGCTTCTACATATGCAATTGCATTTGAAAATGTAAAAGCTAATTCTTGTATTGCCGTTGAACCAGCTTCTCTAATATGATATCCTGATACAGATATAGTATTCCAGTTAGGTAGCTCTTTACTGCAATATTCAAAAATATCTGTTACTATTTTCATGCTTGGATGTGGTGGATATATAAATGTACCCCTTGCTATATACTCCTTTAAAATGTCATTTTGGATAGTTCCTCTAAGCTCAGAACGCTTAATTCCTCTTTTATCTGCGATTGCAATAACAAATGCTAATAAAATAGCAGCTGTTGAATTTATGGTCATTGATATTGATATTTTATCAAGAGGAATACCATCTAATAAAGAGTCCATATCTTCAATACAACTAATTGGCACCCCTACTTTTCCAACCTCGCCCTCTGATAAAGAATCATCAGAATCGTAACCAGTTTGGGTTGGCAAGTCAAATGCTACAGATAGACCTTTAACTCCTTGCTCTAATAGGTAATGATATCTTCTATTGCTTTCTTTTGTTGAACTAAAACCAGAATATTGTCGCATGGTCCAAAGTCTATCTGTGTACATATTTGGATAGATACCATGTTTGTATGGATACTCTCCTGGCTTTGATGTGTTAGAATTACCATAAAATGTTTTTAATTCAATATTAGAATTTGTTTTTTTCATTACTATAAATTACGTTCTTTTTTTATTTTTTGATAGGCGTCATTAATAGATTTAAATTTTTCTTCAGCAATCTTTGTAAACTCCTCTCCTAAATGTGAAACCTTGTCTGGATGAAATTTTGTAGCCATATTTCGATATGCTAATTTAATTTCAGAATCTGTTGCTTTCGGATTTAGCCCTAACATTTTATATGATGATTCAGTGTCTTCAACAAACATAGCTTTTACTGAATTAAAGTCAGATTGCCCTAAACCTATCAATATTGCAATATCTGATATAATTTTTATTTCTTCATTATGAATATTATTATCTGCTTTTGATAATCCAAACAGTATATGAACTAATTGTATTTTACTATGTAAATCCATATGAGAATTGATTTGACCGCATACTGATTTAATATCAATATCTTGGTTCAATATTTTTTTAAAGAGTTCCATTCTCTGTTTAGTATAATTTGCACCAAAATTTTCAACAAAAAATTTCTTTACAAATGCTAATTCAGTTTTTTTTAGCTGATTATCTGCCTTCATTACCGCTGCAAATAAAACAAGCATTGCAGCTCCAAAATCGCCACCTCTAGTTTTTGTATAGTTTTGATTTTGTGAACTCATTGAACCTAATGCATAACCCATTATTGCACCAATAGGCCCTCCAATTGCCCAACCTAATCCTCCCCAAAGCCATTTATTCATTTATCTGAATCTCCATTAATTTGAGTCTATTATCATCATTAGTAAGCATATCATAAAAAATTTGAACGCCTTTTTTTTGCTGGTCCCATGTAATAAATCTTTTTGTTTCATTAACATTACACCATTTAAATTCAGTATGTTCATTTGATAATTTAACATCATTAGATTTTACTATAGCACCAAAGACAGGTATAAGATTCATCGTATCTCTATTGGCATCATAAAATGTATTTACTTTATCAACCGTAAATAATCTATAGGCAACTAATCCAGTTTCTTCCATTAGTTCCCTTAATGCAGTTTTATAAGGTATTTCAGACAATTCTATTTTACCAGTAACTCCTTGCCATGTTCCTGGATATAATGTATTCATATTTCGTTTTAATAATAAAAATTCCCAATCTGATTTATTGTTATTATAACGCGCTATATGACAATCTATAACTCTTACTTTTATATTACTCATTATTATATCTTTCTAAAAATTCTTTTGCCCATTTTTCAAAGTTGTCATTTTTAATTTGTATTTTTACTTCATTCATAAGATGAATATAAAATTTTAAATTATGTTCTGTTGCAATTCTTAATCCTAACACTTCATTTGTTTTAAACAAATGATGTAAATATGCTTTTGAATATTTTTTTGATGAAATGCTAAATCCACTACTATCAATTGGACTAAAATCATCTTTATATTTAGAATTTCTTATATTTAATTTCCCATCAAAATTGAAAAGTTGGCTATTTCTTGCATTCCTTGTAGGAATTACACAATCAAACATATCAATACCATTTAGTATATTTTCAATTAAATCAGCAGGTGTTCCTACGCCCATTAGGTATCTTGGCTTATCTTTAGGAAGAATGGTGTCTAAGAAATTAACTATTTTTAACATTTCATGTTTTGGTTCTCCTACAGCAAGACCACCGATAGCATACATTTCACAATCTATTTCCATGAGCTCTAATGCAGATTGTCTTCTTAACTCTAGATCAGTACCTCCTTGAACTATAGGTGATATAATTTGACTATGATTATATAGAGGCTCTGTTTCATCAAAATGTTTCTTTGCCCTTTTTGCCCATTTAGTTGTTAAATCCAATGCTTCAATCCACTTTGCTTTGTTAGCATCACCTGGGGGACATACATCCAACATCATCATAATATCTGATCCTATAATTCTCTGTATATCAACAACTTTTTCAGGTGTAAAATGGTGTTTTGATCCATCTAAATGTGATTGAAAAGTTACTCCATCATTTGAAATTTTTCTCATTCCTTGCAAGCTATATACTTGATATCCTCCTGAATCAGTTAAAATTATACCATTCCAATTCATAAACTTATGTAAGCCACCTGCTTTATGTAAGATTTTTGTCCCAGGTCTTATATATAAATGATATGTATTACTTAGTAAAATTTTACTTGGTAAATCCTTTATTTCATTTGAAGATTGTGTTTTGACTGCACCATATGTAGCTATAGGCATGAAAAAAGGTGTTTCTATATCTCCATGCTGTGTTTTAATGATTCCAATTCTTGCAGAACTATTTTTTGATTGATGTTTTATGTTAAATTTTGACATTACTCAGAAATTGTTTCTACTTTACATTCACTAGGACAATCTGTTTGACAATCTTGAATAGTCTCATAATATTCTTCTGTTTCTTCACAGTAATATGTCCATGACAAGGGTATTTCATCTTTTTCATACCCTATACATTGATTTGAGCATACATTGTTGCACATATCAGTACTATCAAAAACAATATTAGAGTTTGGACAAAGCCAAATCATTTCGATTCCAGTTAAGTTTTCCAAAATATCTTCTGTATCACAGTTTGTTAAAAAAAACATGCATATTATTAACAAAACATATCTTAAAGTTGATTTTATCATTAATTTTTATAATTCATTATTGTTATATTTTGAGTAAGATTTATAACTAGAAAATAACAAATCAAAGGAATTTATCATAATAATATGTCAACAAAATGGAAAACAATAAAAGAGTTTACTGATATTAAATATGAATCTGGAATAAACAATACAGCTGGTATCGCTAAAATAACTATTAATAGACCAGAGGTAAGAAATGCATTTAGACCACAAACAGTATTTGAATTGAAAAAAGCATTTACTTTAGCAAGAGAAGATCAAAGTATTGGAGTAATCATTTTAACTGGTGAGGGTTCTGAAGCTTTTTGTTCTGGCGGTGATCAAAAAATTCGTGGAGACAAGGGCTATATTGGAAATGATGGTGTTCCAAGATTAAATATTTTAGATGTACAAAGACAAATTAGAGTTATACCAAAGCCGGTTATTGCTATGGTAGCAGGCTATGCAGTTGGAGGAGGTCATGTTTTGCATATGATGTGTGATTTAACTATAGCAGCAGAAAACGCACAGTTTGGCCAAACTGGCCCAAAGGTTGGTTCTTTTGATGGAGGTTGGGGGGCATCATATATGGCCAGAATCATAGGTCAAAAAAGAGCTAGAGAAATGTGGTTTACTTGCAGGTTTTATGATGCAAAACAAGCGCTAAATTGGGGTTTAGTAAATGATGTTGTTGCATTAGATTTGCTTGAAGATAAAACTGTAGATTTATGTAATGAGATTCTTGAAAGATCACCAATGGCAATTAGAATTTTAAAAGCAGCATTAAATGCTGATTGTGATGGACAGGCAGGTTTACAGCAGTTAGCTGGAGATGCCACTATGTTGTTTTATATGAGTGAAGAGGCACAAGAAGGTAGAGATGCTTTTAAAGAAAAAAGAAAGCCAAATTTCAAAAAATATCCAAGGTTACCATAATTTTTTATGAAAATAAAATCTTGGCTTATAGCTGCAAGACTTAATACGTTAATCGTATCCATTGCTCCAGTATTATTAGGGTTAGCATTATCATTTAAAAAAAATCAATTTTCTAGTTTTCATATAGGATTTTTAACTTTATTAGCATCAATTTTTATTCAATTAGGTACTAACTTTATTAATGATCTATATGATTTTATAAGTGGTGCCGATGATGAGAATAGATTAGGACCTCAAAGAGCAGTTCAATCAGGACTGATTACTAAAAAGCAAATGAAATTAGGCGCCTACTTTTGTTTTATTTGCGCGCTATTAATAGGTTTTTATTTAGTATTTATAGGTGGCATACCAATATTAATAATTGGCAGTTTAGCATTAATATCAGCTTATTGTTATACAGCTGGCCCTTACCCTTTAGGCTACAATGGATTGGGTGATATTTTTGTATTTATTTTTTTTGGATTAATTGCAGTTCCCGGCACATTTTATTTGCAAACTGGAATAATTTTAGATATTGAAAGTATTATTATTGGCTCATCAATTGGATTTATTGCTGTAGCGATTTTGTGTGTAAATAATGTTAGAGATATAGAAACAGACATAAAAGTAGGTAAAAAAACATTAGCTGTTAGATTTGGAAAATATCCAATAATAATACTTTATGACTTAATGATGCTTCTACCTTTTTTATGTGTAATTTTATTATTATACAGTTCAACCTTTATAATGGATTATGACCTATTATTAGTATTTTTAAGTTTACCTGTGGCAATAAAACTAATTTTAGATATGCATAATAAGGTAAAAGAAAAATTAAATGAAGTTTTATTTGGTACGTCTAATTTTTTAAGGTTGTTTTTTATATTATTATTAATTGGAATAATATTGTGAAAATTAAAAAAATTAAAATTTATTCAATGACTCATCTTGTAGAATCAAGTTTAAAAACAGCTAATTATAATCATGCTAATAGAGATAGTTGGATTATTGAGATAACAAATTCAGATAATATTACAGGTTATGGAGAAGCTTCACCATTGCCAAATTTTAATAATGAGACATATGAACAAGTAGGATATTCCTTAGAGGGCTTTAAATTGGCGTTAGAAGGCACTAAAGAAATTGATTTAAAAGAAATTCTTATAATGTCAAAAGTTCATTGCTTCGAAGTGCCATCTGCATGTTTTGCAATAGAGACAGCTATTTATGATATTTTGGCAAAAGAAAATAGTTTGCCTATGAATTTATATTTAAACAGTAATGCTTTTTCAAAAATTTCAGTGAATGGCATTTATATGTTGAGTGATGATAAAAAATATAATGTTATGAAAGTAAAATGTGGATTTAGAAATTTATATGATGAAGTTGAATTGCTTGAATCTTTAACTAAAAAATATGGTGAAGCAATGAAATTTATTTTAGATTTAAATGAATCTTATGATTTACCAAAGGCTATAAGATTTTTTAAAGAAGTTGCTAAATTTAATATAGAATATATAGAACAACCTATCAAACAAGATAATTTAGAAGATTTGCTAGAGCTTAGTTTTCATACAGATATTCAAATAGGACTTGATGAAAGTATTAAAAATATAAATTCAATTGAAATGGCATTAAAAATTAATTGTGGTGATGTTTTTATAATTAAACCGCAAACATTTGGAAGTTTTTCAAATGTTAATAAAGCAATAACTTTAGTTAGGCAGGCAAATAAAACTCCTATTATTACTTCATCTTTGGAAGGAGTTATTGGTAGATTATCAACTATGCATCTTGCATGTGCAAATTTAATTGACAATGCATGTGGACTTGGATTTGAGCCAATTTATAAAAATGAAAAAAAATATATACCAACTGTTATCAATGGATCTGTTGATATTTCTAATATGATTGGTCTTGGTTATAATTAATGAAACATTATATTGAAAACTCAAATGTTAATTATCAAGATAGCACGTTCATTTCTTATAAAAATCAACAGATAACATTTAGTGAATTTTATCATAATGTTTGCACAAAGTCTAGATCGTTATCGAGATTAAATTTATCAGATAACCAAATAATTGGAATTTTTTTAACAAATCCCATAGATATAGTTGAAATTTATTTTTCTTGTATTCAGATGAATGCAATTCCAATTATTTTTCCAATTGATATAAATATTAAAGAGTTTCAAAAAATAATTTCAGAAAATAAAATTAATTTAGTAATCACAGAATGGTTACAGAAAAAAAAGATATCTAATATCAACAAAACATCCTTTTTTTATATACAAGAACTTTCATCTTCTTATGGTGGATGCTCCCCTATAGATTTTGATTCAAAAATTCAAAATTTAAATAATATTCAATCTTTACATTTAACATCTGGATCAACTGGAATTCCGAAATTAATTAGCCTTACTTTTAACAATTTTATTAATAGTGTATACCAATGGGATAATGAGTTAAAATTTTCAACAAGTGATAAATATATTCAATGTTTACCTTTAAATCATATTGGAGGACTATCAATAATTATTAGATCCCAAATGCTAGGGTTTGAAGCATTAATAATAAATAAATTCAGTACTTCACAAATAAATAATTTGATTGATAATGGAGCAACATTAATTTCATTAGTCCCAAGTATGCTAAAGCGCTTAATAAATGATAGACAAGGCCAACCTTTTCCAAAAACATTAAGAGGAATTATAATTGGTGGTGATAATTGTTCAAACAAACTAATGCAATATGCTCTAAAAAATAATTTACCTATATATAAAACATATGGTATGACAGAGACATGTTCAGGCGCATCTGGTTTTTGGTTGCATGAATACCCTGAGATGTTAAATTCTGTAGGTAAGCGTTTTAAGGGGAATGTAATTTCAATTTTAAATGAAGAAATAAAAATCACTGGACCCACAGTTTCACCTAAATTTAAAATTTTAAAAGGAGAAAATAATACAATAAATACTTCAGATACAGGATATTTTAAAGGTCGCTTTTTATTTTTAACTGGCAGAAGTGATGACATTGTTATTAAGGGTGGTGAAAATATTAGTTTGAGTAAAATTAAAAATTTACTTTTTGAACATAAATCTGTAGTTGATCTTTATATTGAAACCTCTCAGGATGATAAAATTGGAACAGTCATTGAAATCTATATAGAATTATCAGACTCAACTATGAGTGCTGAAAATCTTAAAGATTATTTATCTAAAAATTTATCTAAAAATCAAATGCCATCTGATATTATCATTGTTGATAAAATTCATCATTAATCCTTTTGGTAACAATTTGTTTCTTTATTATTTTAATATAAAA